>JAYKJC010000706.1:0-9325 GCA_035285885.1 Leptolyngbyaceae cyanobacterium
TTCAGTAGGATGTGCGGCATGGTCGCTGACACAAACGACAGTGGCGAATTCTACCTTACTCAACAACATGATGCCCATCTTCTCCGCCTTGGGAGCCTGGCTCGTGTTGGGGCGCACCTTTAGCACTCGGTTTATTGCGGGACTGGGAGTGGCGATCGCCGGAGTGATTGTGCTGGGCGTGCAAGACCTGAATCTCGCATCTGATCAGCTCATGGGCGATGGGGCAGCCTTGATAGCGGCCATCTTACTCGCCACAACTCTCCTGTGCATCGAGCGGCTTCGGGCAGAATTCCCCACCTCAGCCATCATGGCAGGTCTCTCATTGGTAGGAACGGTTACCTTATCTCCACTGGTGTTGACACATTCTGACACTCTATTTCCACCGGATGCTCAGAGTGGATTGGCCGTACTTGCAGTCGCCCTGGTTTCTCAAGTCATGGGGCACGGATTATTGGCCTACAGTCTAAAGCAACTTTCCTCCGGACTGGTGTCCGTGCTGATGCTGACGATTCCAATCATGTCCGCTTTGCTAGCCGCCCTGTTGTTCGGCCAAAACCTTGGATGGATGAATGGCGTTGCATTTGTGATTGTTCTCAGTGGAATTTACCTGGCCGTTTCACAGCCCAAAGCTCAGCAAGAAGCTGAGTAATCCTTATCTACTGGCCGTCAACGCGGCGCTACTCGATACTGAATCCATCAAACGTCTTGGCGCGAGACGGAGTAGCAGAAGGAGCTTTGGCAATTTTTCGAGCTTTAATGTGATGCTGCTGAAAGTGGCTTTGCCAGAGCGCTGGGGCATCCAGGGTTTGCCCTCCGTGAGATGTCTTGCGCTTCCGCACTTTACAGAGAACAGGCGTGTTCACACAGGCTCCCGCCACGATCACCTGACCTTTGGTCAGCGCAGGCAGTTCTTTCAGCAAATCTCGCCCTGCGGCCTCCACCCCATACTTGAGACTGTCCTGGTCGGTGGGATTCACAATCCGCATGAGGAACTGGCTCATGCATTGAGACAGCACATCAGAATCGAGCTTACCGGGACGCTGGGTGATGAGTCCCATGCCCAATCCAAACTTTCGGCCTTCACTGAGAATCGTGCGGATAATCATCTTGCAGCGAGAAGGCTCATGAGCCGGAGCAAAGCGGTGCGCTTCTTCCACCAAAATAAATATGGGATAGGGCAAATAGTTCTCATCATCAGATTCAATGCGCTCTTTTTCCGTATTCATGCGCGCCTGGTTCGCCTGTCGCAAAATCGCGGCACAAATGACCTGCTGTTCTTCCTGGCTGATTTCATTCATTTGCAGAACCGTGACCTGTCCCGGTTCAAACAGATCTTTTGGCGCAAGGTGTTCGTAAGCATGAAAGTAGGGCGATGATGCCAGTTTCTCCAACTTCCATTCCAGAGCCGGAGCCGATGATCCGACCTTCTCATTTCCCTCGTCATCCTGGGTGCGATCTGCTTCAAACACCGCCGCAATCAAATCCGACACGTTCCAGCGATAGTCTCCACCCCGATGCCGATTCAGAATACCAAACGCTTTACTCAGAATAGCCTGCTGGCGATCGCTCATCGTCGGCAGCAGCGTCATCACATCGTAATAGTCCAGAGATGAGAAGCGAATGGTAATGTTTTCAGGTCGGAGAATATTGACCCGTGGCGCATAGCCATCATCACCTTCAAACGCCTGATGTCCCCGCAATTCTTCCAGAGTCGTGTATTCCCCGTGGGGGTCAAAAATCAGCACCGCAGCCCGGTTATAGGGCGACAACAGTTCCTCGACCAGCACCCCCGCCGTATACGACTTTCCCGACCCCGTTCCGGCCAGAATCGCCATGTGAGTACTGACCAGTTCCTTTACATCCAGCGCGACTGGCACCGCATCGGGATCCCGCAGCAGCAAACAGCCAATATGCGCTGAGCCGATGTCTCCCGGTTGGCACTTATTCAGCACCTCCCCCAGCATTCCATCGTCCGCCAAATACACCTTTGAACCCGGTTCCGGCGCACGACGAGGATTCGAAAACCCCAGATTTGAGTCGAAATAGCCCACCACTTCGACCGTGACTTCGTAAATGGCAGGCTCCGGGTCATGAAAACCAATCAGAGCGGCGATCGCCTCCGGGTCAATTTCCGTATCCGCAAAGATGCGATCAGGCAAGTGGTCAATCAGCTTCCGCGCCGAAATCTTCCCTAGAATTTGGCGACGCTTCCCCCCCTGCGACACCCGCACCGTCGGCTCCACATAGTCGTAGCAGACAAACTCCCCCACCCGCACAAACCGATTATTCGAAGTGATGAAGACATACTCATTGCCCGTCTCCCCCGTCCCCTTCACCGTGCCGATAATTCTGGAAGAGAAGGATGAATCCAATGCGGTGTTCATGGCGATCGCTTATAGATAACGTCAAGAGAATATAGATAACGTCAAGAGAACGAAAATTAAATCAAACCAACGCTTGGGTAGAACGACCCGGTTAACCATGTCGCCCTACCTAAATGGGTTCCATAGTATTTAATTCACATTTTTCACTTCAAGCATGAACCAGTTCAATAGTTCTATCAAATTCTATACGCACTCTTCCAAAATCTCAGCCATAATTCCACATGAAATTCTACAAAACCTGATGATGCACGATTGGGCTATCAGAAAATCAAATAGCAGATTACCTGAGAAATCAGGGCATACTAGCTTGCCCGACGCCTAACCCTCTCCCCAAAATGAGCAACACCCCATGAAACAGAATCATCGATATTGGAGCAAACCGAATAAAGTATTTGGGATTGGCTTAGGTCGCACAGGGACAAAAAGCCTCACCTACGCATTAAATCATCTGGGCATTCATGTCACACACTATCCAGAAGATGCGGATACCTATCGAGAGCTTTCCCAGGGAAACTATCAGTTTTCATTACTCAAAACCCTAGATGGGATTACAGATGTCACCGTATCACTCTTCTACCCCCATCTCGATCGCCAATATCCAGGAAGCAAATTTATTCTAACTGTACGAAATAAAGACTGCTGGTTGGAGTCATTAGAAAAACACTGGAAGGCATATCCCTGTTTCGATGAGTCGATGCCCGATACGCCAGAAAATAGAATACGGTTATCGGTGCGTCAGCTACTTTGTGCCACAATTTTTGGTTGCTACTTTTTTAGTCGCGATCGCGCCTCTTACGTCTATGATCTTCATTACAAAAATGTGACCGATTACTTTAAGAATCGACCTGACGATTTGCTCATTATTGATATCTGTGCAGGTCAAGGATGGGAAGAACTATGTCCTTTTCTCGGATATCCGATTCAAGTAAGAGATTTTCCACGAATACGAGAAAAAGAAGAGCTTAACTCTCTGATTTACGCCCCCTCCTATAGCATTCTTAAGTAATTGGTGAAACGAAGATGAGAGGTAGAATAGGTTTCGTCCGTCCCGCCTCTCACATTTCGGTTAGAATTGCCATAAAGCAACTCATGCTCTAACTAGAGCTTGACTCCACGTTTCCCCGAGCAACTGTTTCAGCATTAAACGATGATTAAATAGTTGACAGTTAAGTGCCGTTAGCCACGTAGGGCGTAAATAATATTTCCACCGAGTTTGAGCAACAAAAGGCTCCATCTCTGGATAGTCACGCACGAGCGATCGCACCAGATCAATCAAGAAAGGTTGGTGATAAACCGGAGGATTGGGCCACGTATGGTGTAAGAAGTAGGGTAAATCATCTACTTGTAAAGGGTGAGCTTTAACCCAAAAATTGTAGGATTTATCCAACACATCATACCTCAATCCCATTTTTTGCAACGCCAGGGACAAACTCACTTGTTCTCGAAAGTAAAGGTTATCATTCATCACTCCACAGGCGGTAATCGTAGCAAAGCAATCTCGCCATACAGACGCTAATTCCTTCGCGAGCGATCGCCGAACCGCAACAAAACCCGAATTAAAATAAGGGGGTTGCCATTCATCAGAGAACAGAGGATTCATTTGCTCCCTCGGAAGTTGGAGACCAACCGATTGATAAATCGCCTCCCAGTTTCTACCCGTGGCTAAGAAAGTAGGAGCAGCATTGAAAGGCATAGCAAATCGATGATGGCCATGAAAGGAGCGAAGACATAACAAATCAGAATCTAAAAACACCAACTTATCCATAGCAGTTGGCACATCAAAACAATAGATTTTATTCGTTAAAGCATTTCCTATCTGATCTCGCTCAATCGGATTCTCAAAGTATTCGACTCGAATGTTCATTCGAGCAAACAAATCGTCAGTCACCGAATCCAACGTTCCCCACTTCTTACAGGGCATGGGAACAGCAGCAATTAATTCATATTTGCACTGAAGAAAACGTTTTAACGACGCAGCTAATAGCAATGAAAGTCCTTCTAACTCGCCTTGCTGACAAACAAAAACGAATGCGTAACTGTCAGGTATCGGGTCGGGTTCAGAGGAATAGCCGCTCGACTGAAGCTCAGACTGAATACTTTTCTGAGATTTGAGTGCAATATTCATTGTGGGTCTGGGTAGAAATCAGTTCTCTTATTCTTATGAGGAAAGGGAGTGGATGGAATGGGAAGCTCTAAGAACGGGCACAATTTTTGCCATCCAGATCCTTCTGAGAAATTAATTTGGAGTAAATCTTGAGGGCGATTCTTAAAGTAACGAAAGACCTCCGCATGGTGACGGTGATACGCATCGATAAATTTCTCCCGATCAAACGTCACACTTTCATAAATATGCATGCGGCGTAAAATCGCAATGTCTTTATCTGTTGCAGGATACTTCGTATAAATAAACTCCGCAGACTCTAACCAAGAAGATAAATCGCGGAATGAAAGAATAAATTTTGAGCCTGGATATTTGAAATCCAAATACTTGTAATAGATGATGCATCCTGCATCAGATGCTGCTTGCAGGTCTTGAAGCTGCTCAAACTTTGGATTATGCTGAACCCTTGTATATCCCAACAAAGACACGGCTTCGCAAAATGTTTTAGTGCCAGTTCTTGGCAATCCAATGTTCCAAACCCGATATTTAATGGAGTGGTTATTATTCATCGTAATCACTAACACTAGTCACTCATCTCAGAACTTAGTTTTTCTAAGAGATGGGTACTTAATTGATCTACTCCAGTATTCCCAACTCCTGAGCAGTAATAGCATTAAGAAATATTTTATTTATGGCCTTAGGCAGCAATGACATTAACTTTTGAGAACAACAAAAAGCTGCTGATATAACAACGTTTCTAAACCAATATGTTTTGAACAGATTGGTAATCCCATCTATGTTTAGGGAAATATAATGCCTAAGGCAATCTCTTCACGGTTCTATAAGATTGAATAATTCGTAAAACTACTGAATAATTCCACAGAACTGATGAAGAGCATCTTTTAATTAAAAACGTTCAAGATGCCATCTTCTGCTCCAATCACCAGTTTTCGGGAAAATTTATGCTACACACCTCATGTTATTCGCTTGGTATGGCGTGCAGCCCCTCTATGGTTAGTCGGCATGGGATTTCTCATCGTGGGCAGTTCACTGCTACCCATTCTACTGCTCTATATAAATAAACTGATTATTGACTGGTTGACAAACAATATTGGCAATATTTCGACAGATTGGAAGTTACTCATAGGACTGATCACTCTTCGCTTTATTTTGGCATTCGGAAAGATTCTATTTAATGAGATTCGCCCCTTTATTTCTGAAATATTGAATAACCGCCTAACTCTTGTCGTCACGCAAGACTTACTTCAACAAGCCATTCGACTTGATTTAAAGCATTATGAATCTTCAAACTTTTTCACACTACTAAGCCGAGCAACACAAAGTGGTAGTAGTTACCCTGTTCGAGTCTTAGACTATTCCATCAACATCTTAGGTCAAACAATAACTCTTTTAGGTTTAGTGATTCTGTTAGTTCAATTCAACTTCATCATCTTAATTCTACTCCTAGTCTCATTTATTCCAATATTAAACACAGGAGTCAAGTTCTCAAAGCAAAAATTCAAGCTAAACCTCAAGCATACATTTGAAGGTCGTTTAGCATCATATTTTCAAGGATTACTCACTCAACAACAATTTGCAAAGGAAGTTCGACTGTTTAACTTAGGGCATCATTTCTTAACTCGTTGGAAGGAAACATATCGACAATATCAGAAAGAGACTGAAGCAATGGCAAGACACCATGTAGGTGGACGGTTCACTATCAGTCTGATTCCAACTATGAGCTTTTATATTGCTTACAGTTGGCTGATTTTCCAGACAGTTCAAGAACAAATTTCTCTCGGAGATTTTGTAATGTATGTTAGTGCATTTAACCAGGCACAAACACTGCTAACTGGATACGTCCAGAATATTTCGAGTATCTATGACGCGAATTTATATATATCCCAATATTTTGAGTTTTTAGCTCTAAAGCCTTCGATCCTAAGTCCTGTGAACGCCCATGACTTTCCCTGTCACATCCAACGAGGGCTCCAGCTGAGCCATGTGACTTTTTCATATCCAGATTCACATATTCCAGTGCTTCAGGATATCAACTTTTCTGTTCATCCAGGCGAAAGTATTGCCGTAGTAGGCATTAACGGTTCAGGCAAAACGACGCTTGTTAAATTACTTACCCGACTTTACGACGTTGATTCAGGATTAATTACGATTGATGATATCCCCATTTCAGCTTTTAAATTAACTGATGTTCGTCAAAATATTGCTGTTTTATTTCAGGATTTTTCTCAATATAAGCTTAGTATTTTAGAAAATATTGGATTTGGGGATATTCAGAACCACGCAGATCGCGATCGCATCGCCTCAGCCGCACATGATGCTGGCATATCCGATTTTATTAGTGAATTAGAAGACAGATATGAAACTAAATTAGGCAATCTTTTCCCGACTGGCCGCGAACTATCCGGAGGGCAATGGCAGAAAATTGGGTTGGCCCGAGCCTTTATGAGTCGCGCTCAGATACTGATATTAGACGAACCAACATCAGCCATGGATGCGATCGCCGAATTCGATTTATATCAGCGCTTTCGCCAACTCACCCAAGGAAAAATCACCTTTTTTATTAGCCATCGGTTTTCTTCAGTTCGCCTAGCCGATCGCATTATGGTGTTGGACAACGGACGCATTGCAGAATTAGGAAATCATGCCCAATTGCTAGAAAAAAATGGCCTATATGCCCGCATGTTTTCCCTACAGGCATCTGGCTATTCTAAAACGGGATTGCTCAACTGAATCATGTATTCTTCTTTCAGAATGAAAAACTGCACCGTCCCATCTCCACTTCCAAGAACAAATTCACTGTTGTTGGGATTGAAAGCAATCGACAATACTCGTTCAGAATTCTCACTGAACTCATGAACCTGCTCCCCCGTTTCGACATCCCAAACCCTTGTGAACGTATCCCAACTGCCACTCAGCAATGTCTGACCATCTGGACTAAAGGCTAGAGCGGTAATGTAATCTTGATGCCCAGAAAATGGCTCACCGATCTGTTCTCCGTCTAACGACCATAACCGAACGGTGTTATGTTCTTCATCATCTTCCAGACGAGTCAGTGGGTCAACGGTCACAGAATCGGGGCTAAACGCTAAATATTCACCATTTGGACTAAATTGCAGCGCATAAATTGATCGATCATAGGGACCAAGAACGTTAACCAGTTCCTGGTCTTCCATATGCCAAAGCTCAACAACGCGGCCTAACCCAGCACTGCCCAACATTTCTCCATCAGGACTAAATGCCAGAGCCTCAATCGATTGGCTCGTTTCCAGTTCACTCTGCCAGGTGACGGTTACATCCTCCTCAAACGATGTAAAATCCCAGAGTTTGATACTCCGAGAACCATGAGACGTCACCAGCAGTTGACCATCCGGGCTAAACGCAAGTCGCGCAATATCTTGCCGAGTTGTATTATTTGGGTTCTGATAGAACTGATCAACGAGTTCTCCTGATCGCCAATCCCAAATCAACACCGATCCATCCAAACACGCACTTACTAACCATTGACCATCTGGGCTAAAGGCGATCGCCGTAATTTGGTCAGGATGCCCAGATAACTCTCGGCTAGGAGGAGGAACACGATTCTGGGTAGCATCAAAATTCCAGATTTTGATGGTCTGATCAGAACTCCCACTTGCCCAAAACTCTCCATCTGGGCTAAAGGCAACAGCCCGGACAGGTGAATTTATACTGTGCCCTCCATTTTCCCTATCAAGGACAACGCCCGATAAGGTTCCGGGTGACCAGGGACGCTGAGGTAGATCGTTATTTCCCTCTTCAATATTTGCCTCTTCTATTAAAAGGTCTTCCTGTTGTTTATTTGCCTCAGTACTCTTTTCAGAATCGGCTCTCTTTCCAGAATCAGATAGACTTGTCCCAGTCAATCGAAGATTTCCAATAGTTGCCTGCGCAATCAGCGAATTAATTGATGAAGTTACGTTCGCTGTAAATTGAGAATGTTGACCACTCCCATACCAATCTAAGTGAGTAGCGGATGCAATTAGTACGGACGTGAACACACAACTCGCTGTCGAAACAAGTAAATCAATCCGCTTATCAGGAAGCATAGAAATCTTTTACAATTTTAGATTAGACAAAGTAGGGAAAAGCACTCTCTGCTAATGCATTAAGCAAGAGAAACAATTGCCGCTAATTATTGTAGCGACCTTATGCACCTTTTCAGCAAAACAGCTGCCGAATTATCACAGAACCTAAAAATCTCCCTACGAGCATTAACTTACGACACCCCATGCATACAATAGCTATTCGACTTCATCCCGGTGACGATCTGAAGCGATCGCTGATTCGATATTGTACGCAAAACAAAATCAGCGCAGCCTTTATCCTCAGCTGTGTCGGTAGCCTGACTCACGCAACAATTCGGTTTGCGAATCAAGCAGTCAGTGAAACTCTATCTGAAAAATTGGAAATTATTACACTCTCAGGAACGTTGTCTCAGCATGGAGCCCATTTGCACATTGCCGTATCAGATTGCACTGGAAAAGTTACTGGCGGTCATCTGATGGAAAATACATATATATACACCACAGGTGAAATCGTCCTGGGGGTGCTGCCTGCAACTTCTTTCAAGAGAGAACTTGATCAAGACACAGGATATCAAGAACTAGCAATATTTAATAATAACGATCTCAAAACAAATCGTGCTCCCCTCAAAAAATAAGGAGAGCACAATTCAATATCAAACTGGCACCGAGCTATTTTTCCGTGGGGCGACCCCCAAAGTATCTTCGCCGCTACAGCGTTTCACACCTGAGTTCGGGATGGGTCAGAGTGGTTCCACTGCGCCATAGGCACCAGAAGG
>JAYKJC010000707.1:0-4566 GCA_035285885.1 Leptolyngbyaceae cyanobacterium
GCTTCAGTCTGAACCTTGGTTATAAGGTTCCCGAACGAAGTGCGCCTTTCAACTTACCCACACTTATTTTCCTGGCAAAAGACATATTCGTCTAGTGTTGAGATATGTCCATCAATATCCCCCCACCCGCGAAGTCGTTTGCGACATTTTTCTTCGATCCGTTTACGGTTGCTGGCAAACTTTCAACATCCCCGCACCCGCGAAGTCGTTTGCGACGTAGACGATTGGAATACTAGGGCGTGTTTTAAAACACTGCCTAGCCCAAAACAGATAAGGTCGTATTGGCAATGTCTTCCAGAACCGACCGATCGGGAGAGGCTTTCGCTGTCACGCACAGTCCATTAGTAGAACTGACAAAATACCGAGCTAATCTCCGCAACGCCTCAGGAGACTGATCAATTTCGCCCAGATGTTGAGCCCGCAGCAATGCCTGGTAGAACGCATTTTCTAACATTGATACATGGGCAGATATCTTGTCGGCGGTTTCAGTGTCATGGAGAACGCGCTCGACCATTGTGTTGACCATCAAGCAGCCCTGACAGCCCTGGTCACCGCTGCGACTGTTGATCAGCGTGTCAAAAAAATGCCGGATGGCACTAACCCCCTCGCTTGAGTGCTGCAACGTCGTCACCAGTTGACTAACGTGATTGTCTCGGTAGTAATCTAACGAAGCCAGAAAGAGAGCCTGCTTGTCGCCAAACGTATCGTAAAGACTGCCACGGTTGATGCCCATGCAGTTCACTAGGTCTTGAACGGAAGTCGCTTCGTAACCTTTCAGGCGAAACATGGCAGCCGCTTTTTCTAACACCTCATTGCGATTAAATTCTTTGTGTCGGCCCATGGTTGACGATTTTGTGGAGTTAGTAACGAACAGTCTTCAGTTCCCAAGCTAGGCGGCGCTTCTTAATCTGAGGATGAATTTGTGTGTGGGAGTCGCGCGGTGCGCGACTCCCACACACAAATTCCTCTCAAAAATCAGCAATCCCAGCTAGGCAGGGTATATCTTAAAAGTACACGGTTTTGCGAAGACACTCGTATAATGTCAGGCAACATCACCTCTACGTCTAAAGACACATTCTTAAATAGGATTGACGCATTTTTGTGGGTGGTAGCGGGCTGCGACCACCGTTACCGCAAAAATGCTCTAGATGTGGAGGACTTGCGTAAGTCCTGTGAAAAACAGAAGGACAGATAGAACCACTAAGTTTCAGTAAGGCATGGGATAGGACAGGGTTGTTCAATGAATAAACGTGAATTAGAGAGGCAAACCGATAGGGCGCAACAGACGCTCTCCCAACCGCACCCCCACCATCAATTGCCCATAGAGCCATCGTTCCGGCGTCGGTTTGATCCGTCAAGTGAGTCTGGATTTGAGCTGCCCCAACTGCTAAAGATCGCGATGGGTAGCCTGGATGTTGATTTGAATGAGGAGTTAGCCCGCTATCGCCAGTATGTTGAAACTCACCCAGTTGAGGCTCAACAGATTGAAGCTCAACAGATTGAGGCTCAGGAGTATGCCCTGAAATTGGGCACTGATGAGATTATTCCTGATGATGAGCAGGTGGCGTTGGCGATCGCCCCTTCCGCCTCCATCAACGTCCTTGCAGAAGTTGACAAGGCAATTGCGGCTGTTTCTTCCGGTGACCTTTTGGCAGATGAGCGTCTCGCCATTGAGAGTCTCGCTAGTGATGACGGGGGGGCGATCGCCCTCCACACCCCTGCCCCCGATAGCTATTTAGAATCATCGGAAGCGTTGCTGCGAAGTTTAGATGAGCTGGATGAGGCCAAGTATCAGACCCCAGATGATTCAGATTCGGGTTTATCGGCATCAAGACTGTGGGCAAGCCTCATGTCACCCCTGGGCATTGGTTCTCTGATGCTACTCATCTTGTCAACCGCAACATTGGGATATGTGGTCGTCAATCCTGCCCTCTTAGGGTTTGGAGACAAGGATGCGGCCACTCCAGGAGATGACGTTGCTGCTGGCGATGCCTCTGGTTCACTGGGGTCTGGCATTTTCGCAGATTTAGCCTCTAGCGAATTTGATGAGCTTGATCTGAATTCCTTGAGTGGGGCTTCTCGACAGCAGCGAACATCTCCCTTCAGCGACTTTCCAAGCGCCATTGATAGCGACTTTCCAAGCGCCATTGATGATGAGGGGCAAGTCCCGGACGAATTTAGCGTAGGGGATGAGGCAGAAACAAGCGCTGCCCAATCGACTCCACTTATTCCTTCTCAAGTGCAACCCCTGATGCCCCAGCGGTTCGGGCCTCCTGCTCCGACTGCGGCTCAAGCCTCGGCTCCGGCTGTGGCTCCAATCCCCGCACCCACGTCCGTGACTCAATCTTCGACGCCCCAATCCTCATCACCTCCCCCCTCGTCAGCCCAGGTGGCTCCGCTTCCTCCTGTGGCTCCGCCATCCACCGCTTCAGCATCAGAATCACAATCCAGGGCCACAGCCGTCACAGAGCAGCCCCAAGACGGATTCGTCTACGTGGTCGCTCCATTTACGGGCGATCGCAGCCTAGAGCAAGCGCAGCAGGCTGTTCCTGGAGCCCATCTGCGCAACTTCCCGCAGGGGGCACAGGTTCAACTTGGCGCATTTAGCGAAACTGAGCGTGCCCAATCGTTAGTCGAACAACTCAATCGCCAGGGCATTCCAGCAGAACTCTACCAACGCTAATCATTGAAGTCACCGACGGGTGAAGCGCGCCACGCCCCACGTGTTTACCGTAGTAGCAGCACCGAAGATTCGAGCTTTACCCCCCTTAGTCCCCCCTTCGCAAGGGGGGAAATTTCTGTTCTCCCCTGCGAAGGGGGAGTTAGAGGGGGTCACGCTAAACACATACACCGCGCCCCACCCAGTTGTTTTTAACCAACGCGCATACCGCTGTAGATGAAAAAATTTTCATGAAATACTCACATTGGACTTAATCTAATGTGTTTACTTTGATGGTGAAGGCCAATGGTGAGAGTGAAGGATGCAACGAAAGTGTCCAGACTCTCTTTCAATGCACCTGTAAAGTTACAAAAAGCAAACCCTGTAAAACAGTAGACTATCATCAAGACAGATTGATGTAAGGGTGTGTGAGTTCTCTTCATACGCTCCTGTATCCGTAAGAGACTGCCACTACTGGATATGAAGAAGTTTAGAACCATATAAAGGCTACTACCGTTGTTGAATAATACTTCGCTCCAACCCTGCATCTTAATTGTCGAAGATGAACCTCGCATTGCTTCTTTTTTGGAGCGAGGGCTGCGTCGCTACGGGTACAAAACAGTGACGACCGATCGAGGGGATTGCGCATTAGATCTGGTTTTAGCGAATGGATTTGACTTAATGCTGTTAGATCTGGGTTTGCCTGGAAAAGATGGGTGGGCTGTGTTGGACGAGATGCAAGTAGCTCAGAGTCATGTTCCTGTGATTGTCATTACGGCCAAAGAGGGAGTGGGCGATCGCATTGGGCAATATAGCAGCACCGTATTGGGCTACATGATGAAGCCGTTTCGCTTGGGTGTCCTGATTGACATGATTCGTGACCAGTTGACCCCCTAGCACGGGTTAAGCGTGTGTGTGCAAATGTGTGTCGTGCGTTTGCCGATACAAACTGCGCTCACTGTCTGATGGTTGTCCTGCTGATGGTTGTCCTGCTGATGGTTGCTCTGCTGATGGTTGTGCTGAAGCTGGAATGAGCTTTAGCAATTTGGCATTCGATAGCCAGTGCCTCGCACCGTTTCAATCACATCGGAACCCAGCTTTTTGCGGAGATAGCCGACGTAAACATCGACGATATTTGAGCCGGGCGCATAGTCATACCCCCAAACCCGATCGAGCAACTGTTCGCGACTCATTACCTGATCCGGATGGCGCATAAATGTTTCAACCAGAGTAAATTCGCGAGCAGATAGCTCTAGAAGCTCTCCATTGATCTTGATTCGGCGTGTTCGCAGATCCAGGGTGATGGCTCCTCGCTTGAGAATCAGATCATCACCCGCCGTAGAATTTGCTGAGGCAGGTGCAGAACTCGTGCGCAGACGAGCACGAATTCGCACCAGTAACTCCTCAAGGCGGAACGGTTTGGTGATGTAGTCATCGGCTCCCATTTCAAATCCCGTGACCTTATCATCGATATCGTCTCGCGCTGTCAGAATAATGATCGGGGCTGTAAATCCCTGGCCGCGCAATTCTTCTAGGAGCAAGAGCCCGTCTCTGTCGGGTAGCCCTAAATCGAGGATCATTAAATCAATGCCCTCCTCCAGGGCGATCGCCACTGCATCATCAGGGTGTCTGACGGCAATAGTGGCATATCCATTGGCCCGAAGCCCTTTCTCGACAAACGAAGAAATGCGGTCTTCATCTTCGACGATTAGAATTTGCGTCATCGCATTTGCCCCTCTTGGAGAGAGTCGAGCGGCAAAATCAGAGTAAAGGTAGAACCAACGTTGAGCTGACTGGAAAGTTGAACCCGACCTCCATGACTTTCGACAATCGCCTTCACAATCGATAATCCTAGACCCGCCCCTTCAGATTGACGATAACGGTTTTCAGCGCGGGCAACGCGGTCA
>JAYKJC010000708.1:0-6157 GCA_035285885.1 Leptolyngbyaceae cyanobacterium
CTTACCAACGCTGGCTGCTATGATTGACCAGATTGAAGGACAATTAGACGATCTAGAAGACATGATGAATGGTGGCTAAAAAAGGATAGAACCCTCGCACTGCAAGGGTTCTATTCATAAAACCAACCCTGTAAGATTGTCGTAGGTCTGGCTTTTTCCATCGCTCTTTTTCTTAATTTAATATGCCTACAGCACTCATTACTGGCGCATCCTCTGGCATCGGCTATGCGTTTGCCTACGCCCTGGCCAGCAAAGGGATGAATCTCATCCTGGTGGCTCGTTCTGAAGACAAGCTCAATGCCCTCGCTCAGACTCTAATGGACGAATGGAAAATTGATGCACGGGCGATCGCCCAAGACCTCACCAAACCGGATGCGGCTGTCACCGTTGCTGATGCGGTGGCGGCCCAAGGTCTGACGGTCGATATGCTGATTAACAATGCAGGATTTGGGGATTATGGGGCATTTAGCGATCGCCCCCGACAGCGACACCTGGACATGATTCAGCTCAACATTGCAGCCCTGGTAGATCTCACCTATCAATTCTTGCCGGGCATGCAGCACCGACGGTCGGGCACGATCATCAACATCGCCTCCATCGCCGGATTTCAGTCCATGCCCTATCTGTCGGTCTATGCGGCAACCAAGGCGTTCGTCCTGAGCTTCACCGAAGCCCTCTGGGCTGAAACCAAGCCATACAACATTCGCGTCATTGTCTCCTGTCCGGGACCGACAGAAACTCGCTTTTTTCAGGAAGCGCAGTTTCCAGAAACCATGCGGAGCGTTTCTCCGGGGCAAGTCATACAGCCCGAAACCATCGTGCAAGATGTGTTGGACGAACTCGACTCGGATATTCCCACCATTGTCAGCGGCGGGGTGCTGAGCAAAGTGGTCGTCAACCTTTCACGATTTCTCCCACGCCCCACCATGGTCAATATTATTGAGAAACAGTTTCGTCCCCGCACTGAAGAGAACAATGGCTGATTGGTGGGCTACAACCTTCCCTCAGGGACGGCAAACGATTCGGATTCCCGATGCCAACGGCACCCCGGTCAACATTGCCTACGGCGAAGTGGGCAGCGGACAACCCCTGGTTCTCGTGCATGGCGTGGGAGTGTGGAGTCATTACTGGCGACACAATATTCCTGCCCTGTCGCAGCATTTTCGGGTGATTACCTTTGATGCGAAAGGATGTGGCTTTTCTGATCGTCCCCTTGCTCCCGAACTCGTAGGCCATCAGGTGATTGAACTGGCGCGAATTCTCGAAGCGTTGTGCGATCGCCCAGCCATTCTTGTGGCGGAGTCATTGGGCGCTTTGACGACTCTGGCTCTGGCGAGTGAACATGCGCCCCTGGTGGATCGGATGGTGGTCATCAACGTGCCCATCTTCCCGAAGGAACTGCCCAGTTGGGGCATGAAGCTCTTGTCGAACGTCCCGCTTGATCTGGTCAAAACGGTGGACTTTTTTCGTGTGCCCAAAACGTTTGGGCCTTTGACTCAGTGGGTGGCGGCGATCGCCCGCCGAGATGTGGTGGTTGATCCCGCCATGATTACCCTGGATGACGTGTACTGGGCCACCTATCCCTACATGGAGTATCCCTACACCCTCACCAAACTGGCCGAAGATTTACAGATTGGCCTCCAGCAAATCAACTATCTCATTGAAGGAAAACCCAGCTATATCCGAGACATCCAGCATGGGCTATCTGCTGTTCAGGCTCCGACGTTGATTCTCTGGTCAGAACAAGACACCTGGTTTCCCGTGGCAGATGGCTATCAGCTTCATCAAGCGTTGCCCAACGCAACATTACAAATTATTCCAAATTGCGGGCATCAAGCGGCAGCAGGTCGCCCTGACTTCGTGAATGCAGCGATTCTCTCGTTTCTGGCCGATGAGTGACCGATGAGTGGCCGATTCGTGAGAAATAGGGCGGGTTACCTGTCCCGCTGTTCACCTTTGATGGCGTTACGCCTTCGCGTGAGGACAATGAACGGATATCGCCCCCGTCGTCGCGGAAGGGCAAGACACAAACCTATAGCGCTATGCGCGTTGCTTCAGTACGGTGATGTGGGGTGCGCTGCGCCCCACACGACTGTTGTTGTGCTTAACGCGGTTGAAAACCGCTATAAATCTATTGAGCCATATTGGGTTAGACCATTGATACGTTTCCTAGTAGACTATTGGCAAGGATATTCGTTTAATTTCTAATCTCAGTTAGGGGTTACTATCAATGGAGAGTCTCGCTTACATTTTGGTTGTTTTCGGAGCGCTTGCCGTCTTATTCTTCGCAATCGCATTTCGTGAACCACCTCGTATTAACAAAGACTAATTTTCATCGCTTGAGTTTTTCATTGCTTGAGCGGTTTACGGCTTGAATGCATCGGTTGAATGCACGAGCTAACTGCATTAGTTGAATAATGCGTTAATCGAAAAAAGTGGCCGACGTGAGTCGTTCACTCGACAGTTTAATCAAAACGTGATGTAACAAAAGTTCAATGAGACCTCTCGGTAGTTCTGGCGATCATGCGCTAGAGATGCCGGAGGTCTTTTAGTTGATGGGGGTAAATCCACACGAATCGCTGAGCGTGTGGGCTGAACCGTTTAACCTGTGCCTTACCCGTGCTTTTAAGTTGAACGGGTGCGAATGTCTTGGGCGGCGAGATAAATCTTGCTCCATTCGCTGACGACCTGATTGGTTTTCATGTTGAGTTCTTGGGCGATCGCCTCAATTTCTTCCCCCGCTTTCAGCCTTGAGATGATTTGGTTCTGAACGGGGCTCAAATTCTCTACGAAGTCATCCCATTGGGCTGGAGTCAAGCCCAGGCTGTGGTCGGCAAGCGATGTTCCCAGCCAGCTCATCACCATAGCGGGCTTATCTTTAATGCCAAAGACACGGATGGCGTGGTAGCTAATCTTTTCTCGCAGGCGATAGACCTGTTTGATGGGCATCTCCATGGTTTGGGCGATCGCCTCTTGGGTTTGGCCTTGCAGGTGCAGTTCGAGCCATTGAGCCGCCTCAGGCCCCACATTTTCTTCCAAATACGAAAGAAACTCGCTCTTGACCGTTGTTCGTAAAGACTGCTGTTCTTCCAGCTCTTGCTGGTCCTGGTATTGAGAAATCGCCTCATCATCCAGCAGGCTCACTGGATTGTCAGAATCATCCAGCACAATTTCTTCCGACACCAGACGAATCAGATCCCCGCTGGGAACCTGGGTCATGCCGCCCCGCTGCGATCGCCGCAAATAGTTGACAAACCGATAGACTAACAGGGGCTGATTGCGAATGGGGCGTAGGCAATACTCTTCGATGCTGGTCAGCATCAGCGCATTTCGCAGTCGGGGGTTCGTGGTGCATTCTCCAATCCAGCGAATTTGCCCCTGAATGTGGCGATCGCTCTGCAACATCTCCTGGATCACTTCTTGAATGACATCGACCACCGACCGACGGCGATCGCGCGACAGTGCGACCCAGGTCCGCACCTTGCTGCGAATCAAAAACAAGCTACCCAACCGCTGAATCAACTGCTGGTAAGCCCGCTGCTGAGGCGTTCCTAGATAGCGCTGGAGCAAAATCCGGTAGCGATAATCCATCGCTTGTTCAGCAATCTGCAAGCCCTTGGCATCCAGCGTGTCATACCGCTCTAAATCATCACCCAGCAACCATTTGATGATGCTCTCATGGGTTTCAGCAGACTGTTTCTCACAATCTGCTTGAAGGCGCGATCGCCAGCTTTTTGTTATCGTTTCAACAACTGTCATCGCTTTGCCTATCCCCAACCTTCAGCATCATTGTTCTTGCGGCTCTTATCACATAGTTGTGTTGTCTAAACCCGTATTGACTGAATCCGTGGTGACGAAATCTATTGCGTCTAGCGAATCATTCACAAAATCTCTTGATTATAAGGTGTCTTTTCAGAAATTTGTCTTAATGACTTGCGTCTAATCTGTGCATTTAGCACGAATACTGAAACTCTTCGCCAGCAGTGAGGCATCTCACATACTTTACGTATTGTGATCGGCTTCCTCATCAGTTTCAACGGCCAGCGAATGCAAGACGCCAATCAATTGATCCAGTCGATACAACACGTCCTCTTGGCCAGAGGCCAGTGCCCGTACAGCTTCTGCCAACACCATGACACTATTGTGGTTCTGAGCCGTTTGCTGCCGCAGTTGGTCAATGCTGGACATTAGAATTTCAACCGTTTCACTGGTTGAAATCATGGAGTCTCCAATCCGCTCAACGACCTCAGCCAACCGTTCAACATTCACCTGTGTAGATTGTTCGCTCACCTAACTTGATGCCTCATTTGACACCTAACTCTGCAATAAATAGTTATTAATCCATACATCAATCAAGCATCATTACGTGATGACTGCAAGTTATGACTGACCTCGTTCTTCCTGCAAAATGCGCTCCTTCGAGTCTCCCCAGTAGGCGCTACAGGTCCAAACTTCTTTATTGCCCTTTGGCTCAATCTTCCAGCGATAAATTGTAGATTTTGGGTTCACCCCAACTTCGACAAGTTTTGCCCCCATGTAATATTCCATCTTTTCACGTTCTCGTTGCTGAAGCCCAGGAGGAAGGCCAGCATCAAAGGTTTTCGAGAAGTGAGCCTGCGTATGTTTTGCCATGACGAGTCGTACGAATGAATGCGGTATCCGTCTGCTCCCCGGAGGGTCTGCCCTAAGGGGAAACAATTTTCAACGATTAACGCTTATCAGTGAATTATAAAGGTACATCATATCGGAATCTGCTTGCACGTCTAAAAGACAGATTCTTTCGGGAACGGACGGTTGGGATGACTGGCGTTTAGGGTGACCCTGTCCAAATCTCATTCACTCAAATGCTGGGATCGTCTGAAGAGAACACGGTTGACCTAATTCATAATTTTTCTCAAAGAAACCTATTTGTTCCTCGCTTTGGCTCACTCATTGTGCTGACTGCCGGACATTGACGTGATATGGACTTGATCCAGGGAGGCGATCGCGTCACAATACAATTAGGGATAAGTAATATTTCTTAATCAACTCTTCCTGTCAGCACCTCCTGTAATGACCGTTTTGTTGTGAAAGTATCGTGTCTGCTAGTTTGAATTCGTCAGTTTCATCTCCGTTCTCCTCATCGACTCGTCAGCCATCAGGGGCGATCGCCTCTCCGCCTGCCGCTGATAATTCTGCTATTCCAGACGTGTCCAGTGGCGTATCCAGAAGAGATACAGCCAGAAAAGAGATAGCCACAAAAGATGGCTCTAGTCCCACGGCTCAGTCTCAGGAAAGCGCGGATAACCATCAGGTTCTGGACTACGACTTGGCGATTGTGGGTGGGGGCATTGTTGGGCTAACGCTCGCTGCTGCATTGAAAGAGAGCGGAATGACCGTCGCCCTGATTGAATCTCAGCCTCGTGCTGTCGCATTTCAGAAGCGTCGAGCCTATGCCGTCACGTTAATGTCAGGGCGAATCTGGGATGGACTGGGCATTTGGCACACCATTCTGCCAAGAATCACCACATTCAAAACCATTCGTCTGGCTGATGCAGACTGCACAGCAGTGGTCAATCTGCGGCCAGGAGACTTGGGCACCCCCGAGTTGGGCTATGTGGCCGAGCATCGAGTGTTGGCAGAAGCGCTCTACGACAGCCTGGAGGATGCGTCGTCGTTGACCTGCTACTGTCCGGTCAAGCTCACCGATGTAGCTCATACGTCGGACTGGGTGGAGCTGACGCTGGAGGATGCTGATCAACAGCGCAAACTTCGCACGAAGCTTTTAGTTGCAGCAGATGGGGCGCGATCGCCCATTCGTCAACAGGCCCACATCAAAACGACCGGGTGGCCCTACTGGCAGTCCTGTGTCACGGCGGTAATTCAGCCAGAGAACTCCCATGGGGCGATCGCCCGTGAACACTTCTGGCCCAGTGGCCCGTTCGCCACCCTGCCCCTGACTGAAAACCGCTGCCAGATTGTGTTGACAGCACCCCATGACGAAGCTCAAGAATTTCTGGAGATGCCCGTTGAAGATTTCCTGGCAGAACTGGATCGTCGCTATGATCATCAGCTTGGAAACTTGGAGATTGTGGGCGATCGCCTGATGTTTCCCGTCAAGCTGATGCAGAGTCAGCACTACGTTCGGTCGCGTCTGGCTCTGGTAGGCGATGCCGCC
>JAYKJC010000709.1:0-4502 GCA_035285885.1 Leptolyngbyaceae cyanobacterium
TTTGCCCCCTGAATCCATACAAGTGAGCGCCGATAGGGCGAGAAGTCTTTCAAAATGAGAATTGCTGGTGGCGCATGGCATGCGCCGCCCTTGGGTATAGAAAATGCGGGTTATAGCGGTTTGCTAATGGGTCAAGTACAAAATCAACCCGTGAACAAGGGGCTTAAGCCCCTTGCCTGTGCTTAACCAGCTTGCACACCGCTATAAATGCAGGTTAGAAGCTAAACGATGTGCGCAGCATCCCGACGACAGCGGTATCGTTGCCGCTATAGCCCTCGGGATTAAAGACCGCGAAGACACCGGGCGTTATGGTGATGTTATCGGTTACCCGGAAGCTAATGTATCCCTCCAGGTGATAGGGATCTGTGTCTTCAGGATTATAAGCATCGCCGCCTGTGCTGTCGCGGTTGAGGGGTTGCCCAAAGAGAATCCCTGCGGTGTTCCCCTCCTCAAACACGTCCTGCATGTGGAAGCCGACCATCCAGTTAAGAAAGTTGGTGGATGCATCGACATCGACAAGATCTGCGAAGATATAGGCTCCTGAGGCTACAAACGACACATTTTCTAGAAAGCTCCAGTTGACCGTGGCTCCAACGGAGTTCATGCGAATTCCTTCGTTGGCGATCGCCAACACGGGGTTCCCTCCAACCGCTGCAAGCTGATCTGCATTGGGGTCAAACAAAATAGAGCCAATATCAGAACTGCTCAGCCCTGTTCCTAAAATATTGATCTGGTGATAGCTGTGGGCATAGTTCAGGCCAATACCGAGGCGATCGCCCGGAGTCAACGTCAACTGAGTGGCAAACACCTGACTTCCGTTAAACATCCCTGCCCCCAGGGGAGTGCCTCCAACCAACCCCTCATTCGTGACGACAGGTGCATTCACGCTGGCGTACAATCCAGAAAAATTTACCCAATCGGCAACATTCCAGATAAAGCCCCCGGCTGCTGCCAGTCCCGTCCCTGATGTGCCACCCGAAACTCGCTTAGCAGCGTTGTACTGTCCAAACCGAGAGATGGCTCCCTGGGTATCGCTCGCAAACGGATTGACGGTCGGAAAGGCATCCGTCACTTCAGCCTGCGGCCCGACAAAGAAGGTCACATCATCAAACCCAGGGAAGACATAGAGCAGCTTGTACAAACGGAAGTCATCGGGGCCAAGTTCAGAAAGAGTTCGCGGATCAACTGCCGGAAATTGTGGCTCAATTCCGAAGCGGGTGGTACTCGCATTGAAGGAAAGCGGATCAGAGTAGCCCAGTGTTCCCTGAATGCTCTGGGGGTCACCCAAAAAGCTGTAGGCTTGGATGCCCGTAATTAACAAATCTTGTCCGGTAAAGCTGGTTGTCAGGTTGAGGCGAACCCGATAGTTAAGACTGGCCTGAGCTTCATCTCCGTCTGCTCCTCCAGTGTTACTGAGAATGCCAGGAGTCGTATCTGACTCATCAGCACCGGGATAAGCACCTCCCGCCGCTGCCAACCCCATAATGACTTCCCCACCGAGCTTGGTGGTGGTGGAGAACTGATTGGCTTCTAGTTCCGCAGTACGGGCTTCGAGCACATCGACTCTACCCCGCAGGGTCGCCAGTTCCGCCGCAAACTCTTCCTGCAACCGTTGCAATACAGCCAAATCTTCTCGGCTTACTTTATCTGCCAGTCCTGCTGAAATCAACTCATTCACTCGATCAAGGCACGCATTCAACCCGGCAGCAAACTCGTAGCGAGAAAGGGCTCGATTGCCCCGAAAAGTGCCATCGGGATACCCCGCAATGCAGCCGTAGCGTTCAACTAAGGATTGCAGTGCCTGAAACGCCCAGTCGGTCGGCTGCACATCAGAAAGTTGAGAAACGGATGTCACCTGCGCCATTGGAATTTCAGCAAGGGTATCTATCCCTGCCCACTGCATATTTGATGCAGGCAATGCCTCGGATTGTGAGACTTCCCTTTCAGGGACGACAGGCTCTAATGCGCCCACTGGAACCTGTCCGAATATTCCTATTACTATGCAAACCAAAGAAACTTTAAGAGGTAAATTTGGAGAACATTTCAGGAAATATTCTAGAGAATTCTTTGAGAAACATTTTGAAGAATGTTTTGAGGCATATCTTGGAAAATGCTTTGAGGAATACTTTGGAGAATACTGATGGAAATAACTAGACACAATGAACCCTCACACTACAACACCAAACCGTCAAAAAGCTCAAATCATCAGCTCAAGTCACCATCTCAAGTCACTGTCATAATTAGCCCACTAATTAGCTATGCGAAAGCAGTGCCGTTACGAAAACGTCCTTGGATTACCTAACAGCGCACACTATTCAGTGACTAATAAACCCATCAAAAGCGTCGATGACTTTCTGATTAAAACCATCCTTTGATGCTTAAAAATGTGGCTTGAACTGCACTCGAAAATTCTGGCCAATATGACTCAAGTCATCACACAGTGCCAGGATAATTAACATTTGAAGCTCTCTAAGCTTTCCTTGTTTTTGTCCTTTCGATGGGATCGAATTTTCAGAAATTTAAGACTTGAAATAAGTCAACATTCCCTGATTAAGCCGATACTAACATGACAATTGATAAGGCTATTTTTGATTAATTAAAGTGACTAATTTGTTTTCTTTATTGAATAGAAGTATTTTTATGATTTTCCTAGAATTGTCCGAGGGCTTCATCAGATCTGGAACGAGAAGCAATAAAAAAATTCTTATCGTACCTAATTAAGATTAAGCTGAGTGACACAGTAGATGTGCTTAAAGTGCCTCTATCCCAGGGATGATTTAAGAGAGGTAGATTATACTGTAGTGTTTTAAGAGGAGTAGTTGATAATCACGTTCGCTTGCGAAGAGAACGCAAAAGGATTTCGCTCGATTCAAGAAGCATGATAAGGATGAAGGTCTGCTTGTGGCAACTTGCGATCGCACAATTCTGATCATCAATAATAGTTCTAACGGTAAGAGTATTGACAGTCGTGTTGATGGCAGTACTGACTTATACCCGCATCTGCTTGGGCGAGATGGTAGTCTTTCCTATCGGGTGATTACAGAGCACTACAGCGGCCCCGTTTTGGATGTGTGCCGCACCCATGCAATTGATGGCATTGTTCTCGAGTCTCATGCTCCTGATTTTTGTGGCTTTGACCTGCTGACTCATCTCAAGACTCAGTTAGGAAACCGCTGTCCGCCCATCATTATGATTGATGCAAATGATGTGAATTTGGCCAGACGGGCGTTTCAGGCAGGAGCTGCAGACTACCTGTCGAGGGAGCAGGTGACTGCCGAAACCCTTCATCAGGCTCTTGATACTGCACTAACGCTTTCCGAGAAAGCAGTTCCCGATCCAACCATTGCCCTGTCGCTGGGCGATCGCTACCGCGATTTGATTGGGTCAATCGATGAGGGCTTCTGCATCTGTAAAATGGTGCTCAACGAGAACGGTGCCCCCGTTGATTATCGGTTTTTGGAAACCAATTCTGCCTTTGAGACGCTGACAGGGATTCAGCAACCTGTAGGAAAGACCGCACGGGAGCTATTGCCTGGTCTGGAAACCGTGTGGTTCGAGACCTATGGCCGGGTTGCCCTTGACCGCGAACCGATTCGGTTTGAGCAGGAATCTGTATTCATGCAGCGCTGGTTCGATGTGTATGCCTTTCCGATGGGTGAACCGCAGCATCACCTGTTTGGCCTCTTATTTAAGAACGTTACAGCCCGCAAAGCCATGGAGCAGGAACGAGAACAGTTCCTTGCTTTGGGGTCAGATTTGCAGGTGATTGCGGGTCGCGATGGATATGTGCAGTGGGTGAGTCCGACTTTTGAGCATGTACTGGGCTGGTCAGCCGCCGAAATCACTGCTCGCCCCTGGACGGAGTTTGTTCATCCAGACGATATTGACTCGTCTCTTCTAGAGGTAGACTCTCTGTTTTCCGGCAACAAAACGTTTGCGTTTGAGAACCGCTACCGTCATAAAGACGGCTCTTACCGCTCGCTGCTCTGGAGAGCCCAAGCCAGTTCTACTCAGCAGATCATCTATGGTGCGGGCATTGATATCACCGAAAGCAAACGCCGCGCCGCGAATACGGAATTTCTGGCGAACATCGCAACAGAGTTTTCTCGCCTTTCTTCTGCCAATGAAACGATGCAAACCATCGGCGCAAAAATCGGGCAGTATCTAAATCTCTCGATCTGTGCATTTGCCGAGATCGATGACGCTGAGGAAGAAGCAGTCATCCACTACTCCTGGCATGATGACGACATACCAGATGTTTTGGGTGCTTATCATATCTCCGACTTTGTTTCAGATGACTTTCGACAGGCGGTTCATAACCGAGAAACGGTTGTGATTCAAGATACGTCTACGGATCCTCGAACCGACGGGGAAAAGTACGCTGCGCTGAACATTCACTCATTCGTCAGTGTGCCGTTCTACAAAGACGGACAGTGGAGGTTTCTGCTCAATGTCTACGATTCGGTGCCCCGCATCTGGCGCGATGATGAAATTGAACTGAT
>JAYKJC010000710.1:0-5945 GCA_035285885.1 Leptolyngbyaceae cyanobacterium
TAAGTCATCCCTTGGTGAAGATGAACGGGTTGATTCTGGATGAGGCTCATTGTCTGGTGCAGTGGGGAGATACGTTTCGTCCGGCCTATCGACGGTTGGGAACGGTGCGGCCCGCTTTGCTGAAGTCGAAACCAGCGGGGAGTCAAATGGCGATCGCCGCTTTTACGGCCACCGCCGATCCAACTGCTCAGCGCATCATTAAAACGACGCTCCAGCTCAAGACTCCCGCCCTGTTTCTCATCAACCCCTATCGCCCCAACCTGTCGTTGCGGGTGCAAACGGTGTGGACGCCAAGGGGCAGACGACAGCAGATGGTGAGGTGCATTCAGCAGCATCCCAAGCAGGCCGGACTGATCTATGTGCGGACGCGGAAGGACAGCATCGCCATCGCCCAGTGGTTAAGAGAGCAGGGACACCACACCGCCGCCTATCATGCGGGACTCGCCGCACCTGAACGGCGACGCATTGAGCATCAGTGGCTCAGCGGGGAGATGCTATTTGTGATCTGCACCTCAGCGTTCGGGATGGGGATTAATCACCCCGCAGTTCGTTATGTGGTGCATATGCAGGTGCCGATGCTGCTATCGGAGTATGTTCAAGAGGTGGGCAGAGCCGGACGGGATGGGAAATCGGCGATCGCCCTCTCCCTCATCAGCGAACCCACCGGGCTGCTCGATCCAGAGGATAAGCAACGCCAACAGTTCTTTCAGCAAAACCTTGAAGGACACTATCGAAAAGCGCTACAACTGTCTAAACAACTGCCGTCTCAGGGTGAGGTGAGTGCAGTGACACGGGAATATAACGATGGGGCGATCGCCCTTTCTCTGCTGCATAGCGTGGGTCAGTTAGAGTGGGAGGGACCGTTTCATTACCACTTGCGATCGCAACGCTCAACCCCCCAAACGCCAGCCTTTCAGTCAGGTGCATCTCAGATGGCTGCGTATTTTCAGACCACGGACTGCCGCTGGCGGTTTTTGCTCAACGCCTTTGGGTTCAAGAAGGACGCTCAAGTCATGCGCTGCGGTCAGTGCGATCGCTGCGATCGCCGCCTTTCGTGATGGATTGCTGAATCTTCCCTTGATTGGGAATCCCTGATTCGCCGGATTCGAGGGTACGAAGGAAGAAGAAGTGTCTTAATTCTCTTAATTATTGTATTTGATCATTCCCCACGGGATTGCCCACATGTCAGACCAGTACCTGCAATTGCTGACGTCATCCATTCAGTCTTTGACCTCTCCATTACGGGCGTCTCTTTTAGAACTGCACGAAGCTTTTCAACGCGTCCAAGACGGTACGTTAAACACGGAGCTTGAGGATGTTTCGTCACAAACGTTTGGCATTACGGTCGTAACACTTGCGGGACACGTCATCGGCGTCGGGGATCATGAGCAGGTGTTTCCCCTGGGTACCCTGTCTCGGGTGCTGGTCTACGGGTTGGCTCTCGAAGATCAGGGGCGAGAAGCGGTGCGGCGGCATATTTGCATGATGCCAATGACCGAAGAAAGAAATACCATTCGCCTCGATAAACGTGATTTGCGATCGTCCAATCCCTTAGTCTCAGCAGGGGCGATTGTGGCCACAGGTTTGATTCAGGGCAAGAGCCTCACCGAACGGCTCCAGCGGATTTTGGCGATGATGCATCGCTACACCGGGCGGAATCTTCAAATCAGCGTACCAGCCCTGGTCAGCAGCAAAGAGCAAGGCACCCGAGAGCGGGCGATCGCCTATTTCCTCAAACAGTTCAACCAACTCGGCGCAAAGCTAGAAGACATCCTCGATCTCTACTTTCAGCACAGCAACATTCTCGTCAGCAGCCGCGATTTGGCGATGATTGGGGCAACGCTAGCGAATGGAGGCATCAATCCTGTGACGGGAGAACAGGCGATCGCCACAGACTATGTGCAAGACGTAATGAGCGTGTTGTTGACCTGCGGCATGGGCGAGCAATCGGGAGAATGGACCTATCGAGTCGGCATGCCTGCCCAGTGTTCCGCCCAGGGCGGTGTGCTGGCGATGGTTCCTCAAAAGCTGGGTCTGGGCGTGTTTTCGCCCCTGATGGATGAGTCGGGTAGAAGCGTGCGAGGGATTCAGGTTTGTGAAGCCCTCTCGAAAGAAAAGCGGCTCCATCTCTTCGACATCTACGAGAAAAACAAGTCGATGCAGGAGTACATCGAGCAGGTCGAGAAAATCACCTCTGTCGCTGCCGCCCTCGACACGTCACAAGCCTATGACCTGAAAAGCCTGGATGAAGTCGCCGCCCGTCCCGATGAGTTGGGCCAACTGGCACGAGTCTTCACCGACATGGTCAACACGATGAAGAGTCGTGAACAAGAGCTAGAACGCCTGCTAGACGCCTTCGGTCGATTTGTGCCCCACGAATTTCTCAGCTTTCTCCATCGCGATAGCATTGTCGATGTGCAGTTAGGCGACCACGTCAGCAAAGAAATGGCGGTGATGTTTGCCGATATTCGTTCCTTCACGGCCATTTCAGAATCCATGACGCCCCGCGAAACCTTTGACTTTGTCAACACCTACCTGCGCCACGTCTCCCCTGAAATCCGCAACCATCGAGGGTTTGTGGTGAAATTTATGGGCGATGGGATGATGGCAGTTTTTCCAGAGGGGGCCGATGATGCGATCGCCGCCGGAGTGGCCGTCTTCAATCGACTCAACAGCTTTAACGAAAAACTAGAAGCCAACGGACAGGTTCCCATCCAGGTGGGCATGGGCATTCACGCAGGGCATATGATGGTGGGCGTGGTGGGAGAGCGCGATCGCCTCCAGGGCGACACCCTCTCCGACACCGTTAACTTGGCCGCTCGCCTAGAAGGCTTGACGAAGTACTACGGCATTGCGATGGCCATTTCAGGTGACCTGCTCCAGCGACTCACCCACCCCGATGAATATTGCTTTCGATTTATTGACCAGGCAACGGTCAGCGGTCGGAGTACTCCAATTACCGTCTACGAAGTTTTAAACGTCGAGCCAGAGAAAGCACAGTCCCTCAAACATGACACAGAGCAGGTCTTCAACCATGGCATTGACCTGTACGTGAAAGGAGATTTCACGGAGGCTCAACAGGCATTTGAACAGGTGTTAGAGATGAACCCCTGTGATAAGACCGCCCAACTCTATCTCGAACGAATTGACCAGCTCAGGGTTCAAGGCGTTCCTGAGCAATGGGACGGAGTTTGGAAGTTTCGGCAAAAATAGTAATAACCTGATTTCTAAGGAACCACTAACACTGGACAGGGCGAGAGATTGATCACTCGATTGCTGACTCCTTCTGCCGAATCTACGTTAGTTAGATCAGCCCCCCGACTACCCATGACGATTAAATCCACGTCAAGCTCGTCCGCCACATCACAAATGACAAACGCGGGATTGCCCTGCTTTTCGATCGTTTCAGCATCAATTCCCTGATCTTTGAACAGCGTTTTAGCCGTGTCGAGGAGTTTGGCGATCGCCGCAGGAGACGACATCTCTGGATCTTGCTCAGACTCCGGATCAGGAGGTTCCACCACGGACAGAATGATGAGCTTGCCATCATAGCTGTTGAGTAAGCTCACCACAATTTCTGCTGCATGGCGAGATTCTCGCGTTTGATCAATTGGAAACAATACAGTCTTGAACATGCCACGGTTCCACTACAATCCGTATCAAATATTTTCTATCAAATCTGAAGCTGTCGCCCAATCAGTAACCAAATGCAATTATTGTCCCTGAGATCATGGGTCACAGCTCACGCTTTTCCTGGTCAGCCACCAGCCATCGGTGCAGATCCTCGATGTCCCCGAAATCCAACAACGCCTCACCTAACTTTTCCAAGGATTCTAAAGGCAGTGCTGCGACCTGATCGCGTGCTGAGACTGGCAGTGACTGAAATCGACGATTAAGGAGACGGAGAACGAGCGATCGCTCACCCTCTTCTCTGCCCTGCTCAATGCCTTGCTCGATGCCTTCTTCTCTGCCCTGCTGATAGACTCGGGTTTGCCTCAGTTCACTCAAGCCAAACATCGCCTCAACCTCCTGCCAACTTAGCTGCGGAAATTTGTATACCACGATGGTTTTTATCATCTCTATTATGACCGCTGACGACAAGCGTGATGAAGAATCTGAGACTCGCTTGACCAACTGTTGTGCTTGCTCAAGTGCCTGCTCCTGAGGCTCGATAATCAATCGAACTAAGCCGAGTTCCAGTGATTCCGTCTGCATCTCAGCCAATTCATCGAGATAGACAAGCTGCACCTCAGGCAAGGTCAAGAATGGAGTGTAGGCTCCTTCTTCTCTGGGTGTACAGGCACGACTACCAAAGATGACAACCACCTGCCAATGATGAACGGTTGGGTTCTGGCGCAAGAAGGTCATCACTTCATTGAAGAGTCGAGCATAGAATTGCTCATCTCGTTGAAACTGCACTTCCACCACATAGACAGGTGTTTCTTCAGTAATTGAGTTAGGCCAGAAGACCCCATCCAGTCGAAATGCAGTTTGTTTCACTTCAACTGAGCGAAATTTGTATGCTGCTGAGGCAGGGACAGGGGTTCCAATCAGCTCAAACAGGAGCGATGGAGCAGTTTGAAACAGCCAGTAGAACAAGGTATCGGTCTGCATTATGAAAGAGGATTGCTAAATCGGTTTTGTGGAATCTTGTTTGGATCAGGGTGACATTTTGTTAGACAATAACCATAAATGCAAATCAATAGGTAAAAAGACTTATTAGGGGGTTCACCTGTGCCAAAGAAGACTCTAGCGACTCTAACGGCTTCGGACTTGTCGGGTAAGCGTGTCTTTGTCCGAGCTGACTTCAACGTTCCGCTCAATGATCAGGGAGCAATCACTGACGATACTCGAATTCGTGCGTCGTTGCCCACGATCCAAGATTTGATGTCCAAAGGTGCAAAAGTCATTTTGAGCAGCCACATGGGTCGTCCCAAAGGCAAGGTGAACGACTCCATGCGCCTGACTCCAGTGGCGAATCGGCTGTCTGAACTGTTGGGCAAACCTGTGACCAAATGCGATGACTGTATCGGAGATGAGGTTGCAAAAACCGTTGACGCCATGCAGAACGGCGATGTCGTTTTGTTGGAGAACGTTCGATTTTACGATGAAGAAGAAGCAAACGATCCTGAGTTTGCGAAAAAGCTTGCGTCTATTGCAGATGTCTATGTCAACGATGCGTTTGGAACCGCTCACCGGGCTCACGCATCGACAGAAGGTGTCACAAAGTACTTGAGTCCTTCAGTTGCAGGGTTCTTGATCGAAAAAGAGTTGGAGTACCTCAAGGGTGCCATTGAAGAACCCAAGCGTCCCCTTGCAGCCATCATCGGTGGCTCGAAGGTCTCCAGCAAAATTGGGGTGATTGAAACGCTGCTCGACAAAGCCGACAAGCTGCTGATTGGTGGCGGCATGATCTTCACCTTCTACAAAGCGCGTGGACTCAGCGTGGGCAAGTCGCTGGTTGAAGAAGACAAGCTAGAGCTAGCCAAAACTCTTGAAGCGAAGGCGAAAGAGAAGGGTGTTGATCTCTTGTTGCCTACCGATGTTGTAGTAGCTGACAACTTTGCCGCAGACGCTAACTCTCAGACTGTCAGCATTGAAAACATCCCCGACGGCTGGATGGGACTGGATATTGGCCCTGATTCTGTAAAAGTCTTCCAGGATGCGCTGAAGGACTGTAAGACTGTTATTTGGAACGGGCCGATGGGTGTGTTTGAGTTCGATAAGTTTGCCGTAGGGACGGAGGCGATCGCCCACACCCTCGCTGAACTCACACCCACAGGAGCCACAACAATCATCGGTGGAGGAGATTCTGTAGCCGCCGTTGAGAAAGTTGGAGTTGCTGAGCAGATGAGCCACATCTCAACGGGTGGAGGCGCAAGCCTTGAATTATTAGAAGGCAAGGTTCTCCCTGGCATTGCAGCCCTGAATGATGCATAGGCAAA
>JAYKJC010000711.1:0-4553 GCA_035285885.1 Leptolyngbyaceae cyanobacterium
TACACCGTCCGTTTGAGCGGATGCAAGTAAAGAATGGCGACACCCTCGATCTGGGCAATGGACACGTCTTGGAATTCATCAGTGCGCCCAACCTCCATTGGCCCGACACAATCTTCACCTACGACCAGAAGACGCAGATTCTTTTCACCTGCGACGCCTTCGGCATGCACTTCTGCAACGAAGACACCTATGATGTCGATCTGAAGACCATCGAACCGGACTTTCGCTTTTACTACGAGTGTTTGATGGCTCCCAATGCCCGCTCGGTGCTGAGTGCCATGAAGCGCATGGAAAAGCTGGGGCCAATTGAGCAGATTGCCACGGGTCACGGGCCCCTGCTGAAGCATCATGTGATGGAGTTGACAGGGCGCTATCAATCCTGGAGTCAGGAAAAGGCAAAGGCGGAAACCACGGCAGCTATCTTCTACGTATCGGATTACGGCTATAGCGATCGCATCTCCCAGGCGATCGCCCGAGGCATTACGAAGACGGACGTGGCGATCGAGATGATGGACTTGAAATCGGCTGACCCCCAAGAGGTGAACGAACTGGTGAGCCACGCCTCTGCGGTGATTGTGGCGACGCCTCCCGCCTCCGGCTCCTTTGCCACCCCAGTGCAGGCAGCGGTCAACACCATCCTCGCAGCCGTGAAAGATAAGCAAGTGTTCGGAATTTTTGAGTGCTACGGCGGCGACGACGAGCCCATCGACCCGCTACTCAACAAGTTCATCAACCTGGGGTTGAAAAAAGGCTTTCCTTCCATTCGCGTGAAGGATGTCCCGAACGAACAGACTTATCAGCTCTGCGAAGAGTCCGGCACTGACTTGGGCCAGTTACTTACTCAGCAGGCCAAGAATAAGAAGCTGAAAGCCATTGATAATGAGCTGGAGAAGGCGCTGGGTCGCATCAGCAGCGGACTCTACATCATCACCGCCCAAAAAGGTGACCTGAATGGTGCGATGCTGGCCTCCTGGGTGTCTCAGGCGAGCTTTGAGCCACTGGGATTCACCGTTGCGGTAGCGAAAGATCGTGCGATTGAGTCCTTGATGCATGTGGGCGATCGCTTCGTTCTGAACGTTCTCGAAGAAGACAACTATCAGGCGTTGATGAAGCACTTCCTCAAGCGTTTTCCACCCGGTGCCGATCGATTTGAGGGCGTTAAGACCCGCACCGCTGAAAATAGCTCTCCTATTCTCGCGGATGCACTAGCTTACCTGGAGTGTGAAGTTGCCAGCCGTATGGAATGTAGCGACCACTGGATTATTTACAGCACAGTCGATACCGGGAAAGTGTCGAAGCCAGATGCACTAACCGCTGTTCATCACCGAAAAGTCGGAAACTACTACTAAGAGAACACCGACAAGCGCATGGTGGTGACCATGCGCTTGTTCCTTGTGTTTGGCGTAGCGGTATCAGGCTTCCCAGCGAGACGCCAGAAATCAGGAATATCAAAGAGACAGAAGTTTTAGATAAAAACCCATGAGTAACTCCGGACGAGACGTACAAATTTTCCCCCTTGCTTCTGAAACAACCGTGTATCGGTCACGCAGCTGGGAGCGGCTGCGGTTTGAGATTGAATATGCGCGAGAAAAGGGAACAACGGCGAATTCGTATGTGATTCAAGCCGATCAATCCGCCTTGATTGACCCGCCCGGAGCCTCGTTTACAGAATTGTTTCTCAACTCGCTTGCGAATCCACGCGATGAGGATGCAGACGCCAAGCCTAAGCTCCCCTTCTGGAGTGACCTGTGGGCGCAAGTTCGCTGGGTGGTGCAAGAACACCGAGAAAAACAGGTCTCACCCTTTGACTTGAAAAGCCTGGACTACATCATCTTGGGGCACATGAACCCCAACCGAGCAGAAACGCTCAAGGCGATCGCCGCTATCGCTCCCCAGATCACTATTGTCTGCTCGAACCCTGCCGCCTTATCCCTCAAATCAGCCCTGCCGGATCATCCCTTCAACGTCAAAGTCGTCAAGGGAGCCGATGACATCTTAGATTTAGGTCAAGGCCATCAGCTCCAGTTTGTCCCCATGCCCACGCCCCGCTATCCGGGTGGACTGGCCACCTACGACCCCAAAACCAAGATCCTCTATTCTGATAAGTTTTTTGGAGCCCATGTCTGTGGCGAAGCGATTTTTGACGAAGGGTGGGAAGCTTTGCAGGACGATCGGCGCTTCTACTTCGACTGCCTCATGGCTCCCCACGCCCGACAGGTCGAAACCGCCTTAGAAAAACTCGCGGATCTGCCCCCCATTCAGCTCTATGCCCCCGACCACGGGCCTTTGGTGCGGTATGGGATTGCTGAGCTAACCCACGCCTATACCGAATGGAGCCGCCAACAGAAAGGCCAGGAGATTATGGTAGCGCTGCTCTACGCCTCGGCCTATGGCAATACCGCCACCCTTGCCCAGGCGATCGCCCGTGGCATGACCAAGGCCGGAGCGCGGGTCGAGTCTATCAACTGCGAGGTGACGAGTCCCCAAGAAATTCAGGCGATCGCCGAAAAATGTGAGGGGTTTGTCATTGGCTCTCCAACCCTGGGGGGTCATGCTCCAACGCAAATTCAAACGGCTCTGGGAACGCTGCTGGCCAATGTGCCCACCGATAAGCTGGCAGGTGTCTTTGGTTCCTTTGGCTGGAGCGGCGAAGCCATCGATTTCCTTGAAGACAAGCTGAAAGATGCAGGCTTCCCCTTCGTCTTCGATCCCATTCGCGTCAAGTTCAAGCCCACCGACGCCGTGCTTCAGATGTGCGAAGAAGCAGGCACGGACTTTGTGCAGGCCATCAAGAAAGCGAAAAAACGGAAGAAAGCCACCCAACTTACTGCAAAACCCGGCGTTTCTAGCATCACTCCAACCGAACAAGCCGTCGGACGGTTAGTCGGTTCCCTCTGCATCGTGACTGCCAAAAAGGGCGACGCTTCCAGTGCGATGCTGGCCTCCTGGGTATCTCAAGCCACCTTTACCCCTCCAGGTTTTACTGTGGCCGTGGCGCGCGATCGCGCAATCGAGTCCCTGATGTATCCCAACAGTCAGTTTGTGCTTAACATCCTGCCCGATGGCGGCCACATCCCCATGATGAAGCACTTCCTCAAGCCCTTTGCCCCTGGAGAAGATCGCTTTGCAGGCGTGGATACCAAAGAAGCCGAAAACGGCTGTCCGGTTCTGGCGGATGCGTCTGCCTATCTAGAATGCACCGTCCAAAGCCGGATGGAATGCGGAGACCACTGGGTGGTGTATTCAACCGTGGAGCGGGGCGAAGTGCAGCAGGCCGACGTCAAAACTGCCGTTCATCACCGCAAGTCCGGAAACCATTACTAGCACGGGCAAGAAGGGCGTTCATCAATAAAAGGAAGCTTAGTGGCTCGGCTTGCTCCTACCGTACACATGCCGGATAGCATCAGCTCCGACTTGATCAGCAAACTCATCCAGCCGTGCTGATAATTCCGATTCTCCAGCTAAAGGAGATTGAGGAAGCATCTCAGAAATAAGCAATGCATGGATTTCGATCCCATCACGGCAAGGAATTTGTACAACTTCAGGTTTGACACCTAAGCTAGAGGCCAAATCAAAGACATCTGCTAGATCTGCCAATCCTAAATTAATGGATAGCTGATGTTCTCCGGGCTTAGGCTTGTAGGGGACTGTCTTCAGGCCGTTAATTGTTGCTATCGTTGTCGTCATGCTGAGCCTCCGATTTGAACCAACAGATGTATCTGAATGTTCCCTTATATGGTGTTTTGGTTATTTGACTTACGCTTAGAACTTCAGTTAAAGGGGATTTCTGAGCAATTCGTTCACATATGGTTATCGCCTCATCGAGATTCTTCGCCCTGATTTCGGCTTCCCATTCCTCAAAGTTTTCAGGATCGATTAGCAAGTTGCTTCTCCTCGTCTAACCATCGTGGCATTATCTTAACCCTATCAATTGAGAAAAGGAGTGAGGCTTGGGACGTGAGATCATTTTTCAATTTACCATTGCAAAGTTGCTGGATTATGCCGCTGATTGGTCAACCCTAGAAGCCAATACGAATCCCTTCTCCACAGTCGTGATGGCCCACCTCAAAGCCCAAGAAACCAGAGGAGATGCTCTGACTCGTAAGAACTGGAAAGTGCGATTAACCCGACGATTATACGAACAAGGATATAGAAGAGAGGATATTCTAGAGCTATATCGATTTATTGACTGGCTGATTGAACTACCCGCACCGTTAGAAGCACAATTTCAACAAGAAATCGCTGAGCTTGAGGAAGACCCCATGAGATATTTGTCAACGATTGAGCGGCAAGGCATTGAGCAAGGCATCGAGCAAGGAAGAGAAACCGAAGCGCGATACATGCTGACGCACAGGCAAAGCCAACGCTCATCCTGCGGCTCCTCTTTCGGCAAGTTGGTGACGTACCTCAACCGATCATCGAGCAGATCAATCAATTGTCTGTCACCAGCTTAGAATTCTTGGGTGAGGCACTGCTGGATTTTTCTAGCGTGGATGACCTCGTTCGGTGGTTGGCTAACCACTCTCAAAACACTCCCTCAGAATAAAGCTTTG
>JAYKJC010000712.1:0-10102 GCA_035285885.1 Leptolyngbyaceae cyanobacterium
ATCAACGTCTTCAAGATGCGGGGATCATGGCACGACAAGGGTATTCGTGAATACAGGATCACTAAAAAGGGAGCCGACATTCGTGACTCTCTCCGCAACTTTGAACGCATCATTACCGGATCGCCAACCCGAATTTCGGTGGATGAAAAGAGTGAACTTTCCCGCATTATTCGGGGCGTTCAGGATGAGGAGACAGATGACCTGTAGGAGGGCGATCGCCCTCCCAGTTCTCCTTCCCGCCCCCCTTCCCCAGTACCTCTCACCACGGGCTGCTAATCATTGAGAAGCTTGACCAGTAAAAGGGATGGGTTAAATCTAAGCCGTCATTACCGGATAAGGTATCAGGAAGCTCAATGGGGCCTCTTGAGATGACTAAAGCATCGCCCTCAAAATGAACCTCTCCTTTCAGCATCCGAAGCTGGGCCTGACGCAACGCTTCAGCCTTGGTGCTGGAGAGAGGGAGCTGGCGATAAAACTCGCTCATCAGTGCGAGCGTTCCCGCATCGCTGACGTACCACAAACTGGCGAGAGCCGACTTCACCCCAGCCTGGAGGGCAAGACCAGCAAAGCCGAGTTCGGCTTTTGAGTCTCCCAGAGCGGTGTTGCAGGCACTCAAGACGAGCAATTCCAACGGGGGAGTACTCCAACCGACCTCACGCATCTTGTCGAGGGTGAGTCGAGTATCCCAAAACTGAATGTAGGAGTCTTTGGGAACCCCCGGACGAAATTCAGCGTGGGTCGCCAGATGGACAATGTCAAATGACTGGGTTGACAGCAGATTGTTCAGCGTCGGCAAGACAAAATCCTGATTTAAGAACGATCGCCCTTGCCATGCTTCACTATCGGGTGTTGCGATCCGCAGCTCCCACAAAATGCGAGAAAGTTCAACCGGAACGGCAGGCAGAGGACTGTGTTCTTCAAACTCAGACGCACCCATCGCCAGAATCTGTCCCGGTGCAATCGCCGCATACTCCGTCTTGATCAGGTTAAACGCGGGAATCCGGGTGAGGCTGTATTTTTCGACTAAAAACCGTTCTCCATCATGAAGGGCAGAAATCGGCAGTCCTCGAACCCCATCCCCTAAACACAGCAGCAGCGTATCAATGCCTTCAGGCTCAAGAAATTCTGCTTCAAAAGGCTCGATCAACCATTCATGGAGCTGTTGAGCCGTTTCGAGGTAGCGGTCATCGCGGATGATTTTTAAGTCCTGCTGAAATTGCTTCGCGACCTCAACGATCTTGGGTTGGGGCACATCAAAAAGGTCACGAATGATGGTCTCACCGTTTGCGATGGTCAACACTAGATGAAGATGAGTGGGGCGTGGCATCACCCACAGCACAGCAGGTCGAGTGCCCGTTTCAGCTCCAATTCGCCCCAAAGTTGTGGCGATCGCCTCAGTGCCTTGAGTCACCTCAGCGAGGTCTTGCCCAAAGTAGGTTGCAAACTCGCCCGCAAATTTCTGCTCCATTTCAAAGACATCTTCAGATGACGTCAGCATCGGCATCTCTGGAGCCGATTGTTGGGCTTCAGCAGCAAGGGAGAGAACCACCAGTAGCGCTGTCAGGACGCTCGTTGCAAGGAAAGCCAGCAATCGATGAGCCTTGAGAATACGTCGAAATTGGGGAATTAAGGAGAAGGACTGCATGGCAAGTACTGCTCATTTTCAAATCATTTTCAGTGAATCGTTCGTCAATCGTTCGTCAATCGTTAAACGATGTTTGGGTGTGCGGGCTCAGCCCGCACACCCAAACATTGTGACTTCTTGAGAATTATCTCAATAGTAACTACTACATCCCTCTTGGACACTTCTCCGAGCAAACCGTACAATCGGTGACCTTGCAATCGTCGATCGCGAGATGATAGCGCATTGTGCCCCATACAACTGTACTTAACCACCGCGCATCGTGCTGGATGATGCTACGCAGATGTGACGAGAGTCTCTGAGTCCAGCACCTGATTGAGCTTTTCTGTGAGGACGGCTTTTGACGCAAGCCCTACGACTCGATCGACCACCTCTCCATCTTGGAAAATGAGGAGAGTGGGAATGGCCTGCACGCCGTATTGAGTGGCGATCGCCTCATTCTCGTCAATATTGAGCTTGGCGACTTTTGCTCGCCCGTCAAAGGCTTGAGCCAGATCTTCAACAATCGGACTAATCACCCGACAGGGGCCACACCAGGGAGCCCAAACATCCACCAGCACGGGAACAGAGCTGTTCAGAACTTCGGTTACAAATGTATTGTCAGTTAAAACGACAGGCGTGATTGCATGTGTCATGAGAATCCTCCTTTTTAGATAAGTTGCTTGTCCAGAAAAGTTAAGATACTGGAACCTTAAATCGCCTTTACGGCTGAGAGAATGTCGCTGGGCTCGGCTCGCTGGGTGTAGTCTGCCTCTGCAAACGCATAGACAACTTCACCACTCGGAGCAACAACATAAGTGGCTGGACCAGGGAGTTCAAAAGTGCGATCGCCATTTTGTGCGGGTACGTCGATGCCAAAGTTCTCATAGATAGGACGCAACGTCTCAGGTAGGGTAAAGACCAATCCCAATTCTCGTGCAACGCCATTGCCGATATCACTCAGCACCTCATATTCCAGGTTGTTTTTCTCAGTGGTTGAGAGAGAATTATCGGGAGTCTGAGGAGAAATAGCCACTAGCGTTGCACCTGCGGCCTTGAAATCAGGTAAGTATTGCTGAAGTGCCCGCAGTTCAATATTGCAATAGGGGCACCATTCTCCACGGTAGAAGGTGATGATAACGGGGCCATTCTCAAGCAGAGTCTGGATACGAACGGGTTCTCTGTGAACGTTTGGCAGCGTGATGTCAGGGAGGCGATCGCCCACCTTGAGAATACGATCAATGATGCCCGATGCCTGCAAATCGGCAGTGGCCTGAGCCATCACCTGTTGAGAATCTTCAGGAATATGGGGCAATACCGATGCTTTCGTTGCCGCAAGTTCCTGAGCGAGTGAGTGTTGAGCCGTGGTCATAATCGAAGTCCTCCTGTTGCCTACTCAACCATCATAGGGAGTTTTTGGAACGAAGAGTCAAAAATTCAGCGAATTCTTATCTACGGCAATGTGCAAGTCCTGGCGTTGCTTAATCTGGCGTTGCTTAATCTGGGGATGAATTTGTGTGTGGGAAAGTCCCCACCGAGTCGGATCAACCCAGTTGAGCGCCAGTGGCCCCAGCACCACACCCAGCGCCAGTGCCGCCAAGGGATCGGAAGTCCACCAGTGGCGGCGAAAGTAGTCAGAGAACAGCCCAAGGACAATGACTGTCCCTCCGATTGCAGTAAGGGCGATGTTAAATTCGTTCAAAGCAAACCCATCGATCTCAAGTCACAGCCGATGGACTCAAGATAGGGATTTTTCTCTTTGTCCACATCTATCTTGAGATTCGATGCTGAAGCTGCTGACTATCCCGCTATCCATAGCGGGATAGCGCGATGATTGACCTCGTTGAACTTTTCCCTGTTGAGAGGTACAGCGCTGTGCGCCCCACACAAATGTGCATTTGCATTAAGCAAATGCACATCGCTATAAACGAATAATTGTTGAATTAATTGGAGTTTAGACTAGAGGCAACTTTACGCTACAGGTAGAGACAATGCGGTGCCTTGCCCTTACTTCTACGTATGGCGCTTTATGTGACTTAGGCTAAACGCCAGTGGACGGTGACAGCCAATGTTCTAGAAACTCATCGAGCCAACGCTCGACGCTCAGCGCATATCGCTGATGGTTGAGGAAATGCTCATCGAGGGATTGCGCACCGGACTGCGTCAGCTGATCGGCGGCGTTTGTCGTCCAGTCCTGAATCATGCTGTGGTTGATCTCAGGGTGAAATTGCAGGCCATAGGCATTCTGCCCATATTGAAAGGCTTGATGGGGAAAGGTCGAGCCTGTCGCCAGTAACGTTGCATCGGTGGGCAGATCAAAGCCTTCTTGGTGCCAGTGATAAACGTGGGTGAGGTTCTGAAAGATAGACCGTCCCTTCTCAGTGGCAGAAATGGGAAAATAGCCGATCTCAACCTGGCGATCGCCGTGGGGTGCGACCGTTGCTCCTAAAGCGCGAGCTAAAAGCTGTGCGCCCAGGCAAATGCCGAGCAGGGGTTTGTTCGCCTCTAGTACATCGGGAATCCAATCTAGTTCTTGCTTGATGTAGGGTAGGGTGTTGTCGTCATTGGCGCTCATCGGGCCACCAAAAATAGCCACCGCAGTGTAGGGGGCGAGGGTTTCAGGGAGGCGATCGCCCGTTGCGACACAGCGCATATCGATCTCATATCCCCGGCGTTGCATGAGAGTGCCCACACATCCAGTGGTGGAATGGGGTTGATGAACAATGGCTAGAAGAGAAGGCATGTGTAAAGAAAGTCCTGGATTTTGAAGTTACGTCAAGTAATGATGAATTTACATGTAAGAGCAGATATTTGTCCGGTGTTTAGGAACAATTTCAGTATAAATTCGCAGTAAGCCACCCAAGAAACGTACATCCTCATCAATGTGTAGCACCCAGCCTGTAAACCCAATACATGCGCTGGTTATCTGTGCTTAATACGTGTGCTGGCCCCGAACGATTATGCTGTTCGTTTCTGCGAATTGAGCGAAGCACCCCCAGCCCCTATCAGGACTGGTTTCTGAATCGTTCTGCACCCATCTTGCTGCATCTTATGCAGCGTTATGTGCTTATTAATACTTGAGAGTTGTCGTATCGATCGCTACATCGAGCTTTGTGCATCCGTTCCTTAACTCGGCTTAATACATTCGTTTATGAAATACGTCATCAAACATCAGAAACTGCCTTTTTCTGAAGAACATCATGACTTTACGCTGATCATCCATCTTGGCAAGGTTACCAGTGAGGCAGGTTCCTATGAAGCAAAGCTTCAATTTCCGACGGAAAGCTATCGTGAAGGATTAGCGCTCTATCGACAATTTGTGAATGATCAGAAGGACTACCTGGGAAACTCTCAGATAAGCCATCGGACGACCTCGACCAGTAGCTCATCATCCCAGCAGCAGCAGGCGATCGCCTACAGCGGTTCGCAATCGCGCTAAGGTAACTTCTGGGTTTGTATCCTTTTAAGCGCTATGCGCGTTGGGTACGTACAGTTGTGTGAGGCGCGTTGTGCCCCACACAACTGTATTTGTGCTTAACGCGATTGCAAATCACTATATCTCTGTGAGGATTGAACTTTTTCTACCGAACGGACGATTACATCTGAATTCAATCCCTTCTTAAATGTTGAGAAGTGTAATGAGAAGTGTGAACAATTATTGAGCATGTGGGCTTACACCTTTTCAGCACGCGCTTTTTCCAAGCTCAGCATCGTTAAGGAGGATATGTGATCGAAGAGTTTCTGAATACATCGTTTTTGAATACTGAATTTTTGAGTAACGAACTGTTGGGCAATACGTTAGGCGATTATTTATTGGCGATCGCCACATTTGTTATTGCCGTTATCGTTATTCGCATCGTTAAATCCATCGTCGTTGGCCGTCTTAAAAGGTGGTCTCGCTATACATCAACCGATTTAGACGATCGTTTAATCACCATCGTTGAGCGACCTCTGATCGCGCTGCTGTATCTCGGAGCGTTCTACATTGCCATCCGAAATCTGGATCTGCACCCGATTTTGCAGCAGTCCATTGATGTCATTTGTGTGATTATTGGCACGCTTCTTGCGGTTCAGCTTCTAGGGTCCCTGGTGGAGTATGGTGCGAGACTCTATTTATTGAAGAAAAGAAGTGACCCGGCCATGACACAGACGGTCGATGCTGTGGTTCCCGCCATCAAAGTGGTCGTTTGGGCCATTGGCATTGTTTTCCTGCTGGACAACTTAGGATTTGATATCTCTGCCGTTGTCACAGGACTGGGCATTGGAGGCGTCGCCGTTGCCCTTGCCGCGCAGGGAATTTTGGGTGATCTATTTAGCTATATTTCTATTTTGTCTGACCGTCCCTTTGAGCTTGGAGACTTCATCATTGTGGGCGATCTAGTGGGGACAGTCGAGCACATTGGCCTGAAGACGACCCGCCTACGCAGTTTGACCGGAGAAGAACTCATTATTGCCAATACCGATATCACAAGTTCTCGTATCCAGAACTTCAAGCGGATGGCCCGTCGGCGTATTGCTTTCAGCATCGGAGTGACCTACGAAACCGCCGCAGACACGCTGAAGCAGATCCCGTCGCTCATTCAGCAGGTGATTGAAGGCGTTAAGCCTGTGACATTCGATCGGGCACACTTTGCGTCCTATGGGGACTTCAGCCTGAACTACGAAGTAGTGTACTACGTTGAAACAAGTGACTATGGCGAGTACATGGATGCCCAACAAACCATCTACTTTGGCATCAGAGACGTATTTGAAGAGAAAGGAATCGAGTTTGCTTACCCAACGCAACTCCTGTATGTCAACGGCTTAACTGCCGAGGCAAAAGGCCAGAACACGGACGATGGGCAGCGACTCGCCGTGACTCACAACTCTTCTGGCAATTGAATTCACTTAAGTAGGGGCGTACGGCGTACGTCCTTGTGAAAATCATCCCTCAAATCAGCAATGCCTTTATTGCACGACTTGCAAGGTACTCTAATCCATAAGCAAGAAGTGAAGGGGTTGGGCGCGCGGGGCGCGCCCAAACCCGTCACTTCTTCATAACTGTTGCCACGTCGTGTTAGTTCACCCAATTCTGGGGACGAAGGAAGGTGGTGTAGAGTTCTGCTTCGGGACTCCCTGGCTCAGGGCTGTACTGATACTCCCAACGAGCGAGCGGCGGCAGAGACATTAAGATTGACTCGGTGCGTCCGTTGGTTTGCAGTCCAAATACGGTGCCTCGGTCGTAGAGAAGATTAAATTCGACATATCGACCCCGTCGATAAAGCTGGAAATTGCGTTGGCGATCGCCATAGGGCATCTCTTGACGCCGCTCAACAATCGGCACATAGGACGGCAGAAACGCATCGCCACAGTCTTGAATGAAGGTCAAAAGCTCGTGCCAACTGCGAGAAACAGCACCCACGTGATGACTGTGGTGTGCGGCAGTTCCGTCGTCATGGGGACCCTTATATAGCACTCCATCTCGACCTTGATAATCAAAGAAAATTCCCCCAATGCCCCGCGATTCCTGGCGGTGCTTTAAATAGAAATATTCATCGCACCAGTGCTTAAACGTGGGGTAATAGTCAGAATGATGGCGATCGCACGCGTCTTTCAACGTTTGGTGAAAGTGAACCGCATCTTCCTTAAAGGGATAGTAAGGCGTTAGATCCGCCCCCCCCGCAAACCACCAGACTGGGCCTGCTTCAAAATAGCGATAATTCAGATGCACCGTAGGGACATAGGGACTCCGAGGATGAAGCACCATTGACGTTCCCGTCGCGAAAAAGTCGTGACCTTCTGCCTCCGGTATCTGAGACACAATTGAAGGGGGAAGACTCTTACCCCATACTTCAGAGAAATTGACCCCGCCTTGCTCAAACACACGCCCGTCTCGAATTACCCGAGACTGACCCCCGCCCCCACCCGGACGCTGCCAATCATCGTGCTGAAAGCGAGCCTCGCCATCAAGGGCTTCCAATCCCTGACAAATCTTGTCCTGCAAGCCCTGAACACACTGTTTGGCGAGTTCACGAGAATTGTCAGGCAGTGCAGTTTGCACCGTGGTGGAAGCAGAGTCAGTATTTTCAGAAATGGGAGATATTACTTGAGTTGTCATAGTGAACTATCTGGATGAATACACAGTTGATTGAGTGAACCGGAGAAAAAGTTGGCTAACGAGAACCGTAGGGTGGATATCGACCCCATCGGTTCACCGCAAGCTTTGGGTGGGCGGTGCCCACCCTACTTCGTGAATGATCAAGGCTAAGCGACAGAGCCTCGGAGGGCTTCTGCATCAATAGGTTTAATCAAAAAGATGCGCAGTAGATGCCCCAGGATGGTCGATATCAATGGCAGCTTTCGGAAAAACTTCACCAGTTGAGGCTGATCACTGTTATCGATCGCCCTGATCTTCAGATTCTGTTCAGCACACCTTTTCAAGCGCTTAAAAAACTCAGGATGATCTATATCCAGCGCAACAGGGAACGCCCGGAGTGAGGTTTCATTGGTTTTACGAATTACTTTTTCATCAAACTCTGCTGGGTCAAGCCCCAACATCTCGTAGAACCGAGCCCGTTCATACACCGTTAAGCTATGGGTCGCAAAGACGGTGAGCAAGAAAAACCGAGACCACAGTCTGGATTGCCAGGTCTTCCACAGTTTGGGTTGCGATCGAATGAGCGCTTTGAAAATGTCCCCGTGGCGGTTTTCATCCTGACACCAGTTCTCAAACATTCTAAAAATGGGATAGAAAGAATGTTCAGGATGCTGCTCTAAATGACGGCAAATGAGAATATATCGCCAATACCCAATTTTCTCTGATAGATAAACCGTGTAGAGAACCCAATCAATCGGGAAAAAGGTGTAAGTGCGTTGTTTGGTCAGTTTCCCTAAATCTAGAGAAATATTGAAATCAGCCATCGCCTTATTAAGAAATCCGGCATGACGGGCTTCATCGCGGGCCATCAGGTGAAAAATTTCTGCCAACAACGGATTCCGACCTTTGAGTTTGCGGGACAGTTCTTTAAACAAGAGAAACCCTGAAAACTCTGACACACAGGATCGTTCTAAATAATCGACAAACGCTTGGCGTTCGTCGCCTTGAATGTGATCCCACGAACGATTGAACTCCTCATCTCGAACAAAGTGCCGCTGATTGTAGTCAGTTTTCATTTCTGCCAACACAGCCTGAAGTTCTGTCTCTTGTAAGGAAAGATCTAAACTGGCAGCTTTATCAAAATCCGTAGTGTAAAACCGAGGCGTCAGAACGCTTTCTTTGACCGTTGCTTTCTTGGCGGGTGCATCTAGCGTTGCAGATGCGGCAAGGGTATCTACCATTGACATCACCTAAATTACTGCAGAGCTTCTCAAAAATTGGGCAAGAAAATGAGACCCAAAATCAGATAAGAAAAATTGAGTTTCAGATGTTGATGTATCAACTGACTACATAACAGAATTGAGTTTGAAATTCTTTTTCTATTGCATCTTTAATTAAGATTCTGATTTTAATGTGTCTCCTGAAAATGAATTTGATTTTCAATGTCTGGAAACTTATTTTGAGCCATTTTCTGGGCCGTTTTTTTAAGGCCATTTTCTTAGGCCACATTCTTGAGCCGATTCAAGAGTATTATTTTTCCTCATTTACGTACAGACCAAATCCTTGACTGTCTGGGTGACTAAAAGTAAAAAAATAGGATTTCCAAACATAAAAAAATGCATATCATCAGTGCCGCCTACCTGAAGAGAGGGATATGAAGAATTGTGGCAATTGGAAGAGTGACACCTGACGATCCTGTTTAAGCTAAGTGATGTAGCCCGATGAGCTTGCGTCCAATCCATATTTCAGAAAAGCTGCAAAAAGCGTGGCTCTTCCCAGCATGTATGTTCTAGAGGTTCTCATGACTCAATCGAATCCTTGCTTAGATACTCAATGTCCTATTCAGTTCGTTCTAGACATTTTGGATAGCAAGTGGTCTATCTTGATTTTGCGAGAATTATTCGCAGGAGATCGGCGTACCAATGACTTCATCGCTGCGCTCCCCGGAATCAGCACGAAAACGCTGACTCAGCGCCTTCGAGAGCTAGAAAAGTATCAGTTAGTCCATCGCCAGGTGTACGCAGAAGTGCCTCCCCGCGTCGTGTATTCTTTAACAGCAAAAGGTCGGGAACTTCAACCTGTGATGGCTGCACTGCATCAGGTGGGAGAACGATGGCTTGAAAAAGATCAGTGTGCGTGTCCTCTGGTCGAACTCAATCAATAACTATAGCGTTACTAAATGAGTTGTGAAATGAAATGTGGGTGTCGTCCTAGCCTACGACACCCACATTTCATCCAGGATGGCTATATATCTCCAAGAACTGTGTTCCGCAGGCTGTGGAGAGTGGGCAAAGTTCTTGAGGGGGACAGTGCCGCGACGCTTAGTTGTATTGCAGACTGGGATTTAACGGAGATTATCGCCCCTGTCGGATGACATCCAGTTGTTCAAAATGCTTGTTTTGCTG
>JAYKJC010000713.1:0-3468 GCA_035285885.1 Leptolyngbyaceae cyanobacterium
GCGTTCGTTAAGTACAGTTTGTGCTTAACGCATTTGCAAACCGCCATACGAAGATAGACCTAAGAGAAATACGTAACGTTTCACAACACTGCAAAAACAGCAGCGTTAGAATACAGCGTTCGACTGACCGCCATGCGCCTGCGCTATGCCTACGGCTGACAGCTATAACGACGAAGCTGAAACGAACCCGTTCCAGATCGACAATTTTTTTATGAATACTAAATAAGAGGCCATTGTCCAAAGTATACTCAGCTCATTTTTGGGTGAGAGTGAGATCGCAGAATGAAATTAGATTTGCACGGCTTTTTGTGAAGCGAGAGGTGTTACGTGCTTTGCGCAGATAGGTTGCGCGGATAGATTGCGCGGATAATTGCGCAGGTCAATCAATGCCTGTTGCCTTTTGTCTGTGTTGCAAATTTGATACGTTTGCCAAGCTTATGGTCGATCAGACTAGACGGTAGTGTCAGGCAGATTTCAGCCAAGTCCTGTAGGATTTCTAGAGAATCTATCTCGTTCCCGAACTTTTCCCTAACGTGGAGGACATCATCTTGGCTGCATCGATACCCATCGTGTTTATTTCAAAAGAACAGCTCTCCGCCGAGTCTGACCATCATCGAAGCTGGTTTGCGGCGACAGGATTTCAGGCCGAAGCCGGAAGCTATTCGCTCGTACCCAATGCTGATGGAACCCTGGCGAGCGTTTACGTGGGGCATTCTGATGCGTTGGATACCTGGACAGTCGGCCAATTAGCCGTTGGTTTGCCAGCCAATCACTACTATCTGCCTGACTCGCTCACAGATGAAGACGCAACGAAACTCTATCTGGGGTGGAGACTGTCCCAATATCAGTTCACTCGATATAAGCAAGACTCGAACACGTCAACGGCTCGCCCCAAACAAGCGACATTAGAACCTCCAAAGCAAGCAGATTTAGCGTATGTAGAGGCGGCGGTTGAAGCCACGTATCTGGTTCGCGATCTGGTCAATACTCCGGCGGGTGATATGGGACCGGCGCAACTGGAAGAGCGGGCACGGGCGATCGCCACCACCTACAATGCAGAAATCCAGGTCACCACAGGGGAAGCACTACTCACCGAAAACTATCCCATGATCCACGCCGTGGGCCGTGCCAGCGATCAGGCTCCAAGGCTGATCGATATGCAGTGGGGCGATCGCACTCACCCCCGCATCACCCTGGTGGGCAAAGGCGTGTGCTTTGATTCCGGCGGGCTAGACATCAAGAATGCCACAGGCATGAAGCTGATGAAGAAGGATATGGGAGGCGCAGCCCACGTCTTAGGGATTGCCACCCTGGTGATGAAGCTGAATCTCCCGGTGCGGCTCCGAGTGCTCGTTCCTGCGGTAGAAAACAGCATTGCAGGCAACGCGATGCATCCCCTCGACATCCTCAATACGCGCAAGGGCATCACCGTCGAAGTCGGCAACACCGATGCTGAAGGTCGCCTTGTGTTAGGCGATGCGCTATGGGAAGCCAGCCAGGAGCATCCCCAGCTTTTGGTCGATTTTGCAACGCTGACCGGAGCGGCTCGGGTCGCCCTGGGCACCGAACTCCCGGCCATGTTCTGCTCAGACGAGACCACCGCACTCCAGCTCAAGCAAGCCGGACTACAGGTCGATGATCCCCTCTGGCCCATGCCCCTTCACCTGCCCTATCGCTCCATGCTCGACAGCGCCATCGCCGACATTTCCAACATTTCAAATGGGTCCTATGGCGGTGCGATTACAGCCGCCCTATTCCTCAACGAATTTGTCATGCCCGACATTCCCTGGGTTCACATTGATGTCATGGCCTGGAACTTGCGATCGCTCCCTGGTCGCCCGGAAGGCGGGGAAGCCATGGGCGTACGCGCTGTGACCGAACTCATTCGGCAAATTGCGACAGGAACGTAAGAATAGTTGCCAAAATATTCTGGTTCGATTTCTCCCTTCCCTAGAGTGATTTCGGTAATATAAAGACAGAACCTACAAACGAATAAACATCCATGATCCCAACCGTTATTGAACAATCGGGTCGAGGTGAACGCGCCTTTGACATCTATTCACGGCTACTCCGTGAGCGTATTGTGTTCCTGGGCCAGCAGGTTGATTCTGACCTGGCCAACCTCATCGTGGCTCAGATGCTTTTTCTGGAAGCGGAAGACCCAGAGAAGGACATTTATCTCTACATCAATTCTCCTGGAGGCTCTGTTGTTGCTGGATTGGGAATCTTCGACACAATGAACCACATCCGCCCGGATGTTTGTACGATTTGTGTCGGTTTGGCTGCCAGCATGGGCGCTTTCTTGCTGAGTGCGGGGGCGCGGGGTAAGCGGATGAGTCTGCCCAATTCACGCATCATGATTCACCAACCGTTGGGTGGCGCACAAGGACAGGCGGCTGACATTGAGATTCAGGCAAAGGAAATTCTGTATCACAAGCAGAAGCTCAACGAGTGGTTAGCGGCTCACACAGGACAACCCCTTGAGAAAATTCAAGAAGATACCGAACGCGACTTTTTCATGTCGGCTGAGGAAGCCGTTCAGTACGGTCTCATTGACCAGGTGATTGACCGGATGGCCGTGGGGAGCCGCCCTGAAGTTGTTTCATAGGTTCAGCCGTAGTCATGAACTCGATGAATCCAGCTTCTGATGCATATGCCATCTTGAGTCAAACGCATCGACAACGAGTGAGCGATGGGGCGATCGCCCCATTGTTCAGTTCGTGTCAACCCAATGTGCGAAAGCTTGTCCTTGTGCTGCCGCAGTTGGGTGATTTTGACAGCCTGGAATATGCCTGGTGGCTCAATCGTGAATCTGACAAAATTGCAGAGTTGGGGCTTTCTCTATGCGCAATCGGGATTGGCGATCGCCCCTCAGGTCAGCAGTTCTGTGACTTCACAGGCTTTCCGGCAGACGCCCTGTTTATTGACCCCACTGCAGAGCTTCATCGCCAACTCGGACTCTATGAAGGACTCACCTGGAGCATTCCGGGCTTGTCACCCGGACAATCCGCCTGGGTGAACCTTATGCTGATGTGTGCAGGGATTGGTAGCCCAGGCACGTTGGCAGAAGTCTTTCGAGGCTATCGGGGCGATCGCCAAGCCCCCCAACTCATTGCCGATGACGAAGCGGTGAAAGCAACCCCTCTCCCACGACTGAAAGGATCATTCTTCCAGTGGGCAGGCGGAAAAGGCTTCCAGCGCCCCTTTGAGCTTGCCACTCTCCGTCTTCGCAACATGGCAGAGGTGCTGGGCCACTGGAACACCTACGTGCCCGACGCCCGATACATGACTCAGCGGGGGGCGACGTTTGTCTTTGATGCGACAGGTGAAATGGTTTATGAGCATTGCGATCGCGGCATTTTAGGATTCGCAGAAAACATGAGTCGGCCACTCTCCTTCCTGGATTCCTTAAGGTCTACTGTATCTGTTTGAGAGCAGTGAAGTTAAAGGTGCTGCGAGGCATCTTCT
>JAYKJC010000714.1:0-8867 GCA_035285885.1 Leptolyngbyaceae cyanobacterium
AGCACGAATGGCTTCCATCAGACCGTCTAATTCTCGATGAGCCGAAAGATAAGCAGATGACGAAACTCTTAGTGTATTAATACTTCTCAGGGTGGACTCTCGCCATTTAAACCCAGCAAAAGCCCCCAGACCCGCAATGCAGGTCAGGGCAATGCAAGATCCTAGAGCAATGCGTCGAGCTTGTCGTAGTTCTCTTTTCTGCCGAGCGTTTTCCTGCTGCTGGAGGCGATCGCGCAAGGCCACCCCTGCCGCAATATAGTCCTTTTGAAGCGCTGTGGGCTGCGGTTTCTTCTGCTGATTTTCGGTCTCTTCGAGCCAGGTTTGGGCGATCGCCAATTCTCCCCCGCGCAGCAGCAAATCATCTGTTCGGTTTTTCTGCTCCCACTCAATCGCCCGCTGAGACCATTTGGTATGGTGATGCACGTGCTCCCGATCGGTTTCTAGCACCCGCACCAACTGATTAAAGTGATCCCAGAAGTTATCACCTGACTTGCTGAAATCAATCCACTGTACTTTCGCCAGTTGCGGATGAAGATCGGCCACATCTACTTTCTGCCAGAGAATCGTGATGAACCGCTTATTGAGTTTGGCGGCGTATTCAACTTCGTCGGCGCAGTAGGGTGACGTAACCGATCTTGGAGAGAGGATAAACAGAAAGTTATCGGAGGCTTCGATGCCTGCGTAGATTTCTTTCTGGAAATCAGCGCTGGAAACCGCGATGCTTTCCTGGTCAAACCAGGTCAATTTGCCATAGATTTGCAGATTGTCGTTGAGCTGACGAGCAACATCAGAATCCGACCGCGAGTAAGAAATAAACACATCCAGGGATTTTGCGGGGGGTTGGCGCAGGCTTTCAGTAATGAATTCGTCTTGTAAAGGGGTGGGAGGATGGGCGGTGCGTTTCTTGGCGGTGTTTAGCCAGGTTTCGGCCTGACGAAGCGTATATCCTCGAAGTAAAATACTCGGATTGCGATGCTGCTGATCCCATTTCAGTGCTTTGCTGAGCAGGACTTTGTGGGCTTGATAATAGGTCTCGTCTGTTCTGAGAATCCGCAGAAGCTGACTCTCATCGAGTCGATAATCGTCCTCATGTTCGTTGTCGGTGAGGTCAATGTACTGGAGTCCCTTGAGACCGCTGGGTTGACGATCAGGTTCGGTCAAGTCGGCCAGGATTGGAATGATGCGCTTGTTCAACGACAGGGCGTAGTCGAGTTCGTGCTGACAAAAGGCAGATTCCACAGAATGTGGCGATAGCAGGTAAACAAGGTTGTCAGCCTGTTCGATGCCCTGGTTGATCGATTGCTGAAATTCTTCGCCTGTTTGAATGTCGATGGCGCTGGTCCATACGGTCACACCTTCTCGCAGGAGCGATCGCCGGATCGTATCCATCACTGCTGCATCCTTTTCTGCATGGGCGATAAACACCTGCGTCATCAGGTTATTGGCGTTTTTGATGCTCTCGGTGATGAATTCGCAGTGTAGATCGGTGGGCGTGCAGGGCGGTTGTTCGTTCTTGAAGCGAATTTTTAGCCAGGCTTCGGCCTGTTCTCTCTCCTGCCCGATGAGTAAGGTGTGCGATCGCCGATGGGTCTGATTCCACTGCAAGGCTTGAATCAATAGGGACGTATGCTGATGAACATAGTCTCGATGGCGCTCAAAGATATCGGTCAATCCAGATAAGGATGCCTCAAAGTCGTCTTGATCTTCGCGCATCATCACCCAATTTAACTTACCGAGAATGGGGTGGATGCGAGGATTTCGGATGTCGCCAAAGTGCAGCCGTTGGGCTTGATAGTCGGCCCAGTCTGCATTGGTGCCGTGAGGATGGCGCTGCTGCCACGTTTCTCGGCTAATTTCATCCACATGCAAAATGGGAATGATGCGCTTGTGCTGTCGAATGGCCCGTTCGACCTCTAATCGGCAGTAGGACGAATTGACCGAGTGAGGCGACATGATGAACAGGAAATTGTGCGATCGCTCTAGATCCCCATCGATCTGTTGCTGATAATCAACCCCCAGCGGAATGTCCTGGAGATCGAACCAGACGCGATAGCCGCAAGCGGTAAGCTGCTGACAGAGTTTGACTGCAAATTCTTTACTGTCAGCCCGACCGTAGGAAATGAAGGCATCATATAAATTAGCTGTTGAATTAGCCGCTGAATTAGTCATGACCAGTAGAGCACCCAGGACGGAGAAATGACATATTCTCTTCGTAAATCCTATAGCAGTGTGCAGGTTAGTCAAGCCCAAGAACGGTGTACGGGGCGCAGCGTCCCTCACCACCGGATTGAATCACCGTGCATAGCGCTATTTATAAATCTTGAAGGATGAGCCATGAAGACGTGTGCGCCCCGCCCAGTCAATCTAAGCCTGGGGTGAACCTGAGCCTGAAATGAATGTGGTTATGACTTGGCAAACTTCTCCAATTGCAACGAAGGAAAGAGGGATTTGGGCGCGCAACGCGCGCCCAAATCCCTCTTTCCTTCGTAAACTTTGCCAAGTCGTGTGTGGTGGGTATTCTCTGAATCGGGAACACTCAAAAGGTGCAATGTCCATGATTCACACGGTTGATCCGTATGGATGATTGGAGAACCACTCCATCAGGATACAAAGCCTGTCTTTTTACGGAAAGTCACGCTCTCGTTGGTGCCTCTGCGAATAGAAGTGTTAGATTTTGGTTGATTCCTGACGTTTTGCCCTGAATCGAGTTCGACGACGTATGGCTCCCCCCTTTTTGAAACGCTACCTCATCGCCTTCGATCGCCACAAATGGGTGGGGTTGACCGGATTTTTGATTGTTTTAGGCGTGTCGGCGATCGCCGCTCTCCAACCGAAACCCCCTGCCAGCTATCGTGCGCGGGGAGTGATGGTCTATGTGGCTCCACCGCTGACGTTTTCGGCCACCGTTGCAACTTTACAAGAGCAAGGCCAAGCCCTGACCGAAGCCCGACTCTTGTCCGATGAAGTGCTGGAATTTGTTTCTCAGCAATTGGAACAGCAAGACATTAACATCAGTCCGTTTACGCTCCGTCGAAATACCCGAGCCACCGTCGAAACGGAGCCGATTTTGCAGGTCACGTTAACCTACGATGACGAAAATTCAGATCATGCTGAAACCATTGCCGCATTTCTAATGGATGCAATGGCCGAACAAAGCCGCATTTTCAACACCGTTCAGTTGAATCGCATCACTGAGAACCTGAATGCCCTGCTGCCTCAAGTGGAGCAAGATCTCGCGCGGGCGGAGCAGCGGCTCGAAGCGTACATTCGAGAAGAAGGCCCCGTTCTACAAGCCGCCCGCGATGGGGGCTTAGTGGGAGCTATTACAGGAAGCGAATCCCAGCAGCGAGCCATTCAGCTCACCATTGAAGGACTCAATGCCCAGATCAACAGCCTGCAAAATCGACTGGGCATGAGTCCCGATGAAGCCTATGCGTCCTCAGCCCTCAGTGCCGACCCCATTATCAGTAGTCTGAGGCAGCAGCTTTACCAGAATGAGACGCAAATTGCGATTTTGGGCCAGCGACTACAGCCCGAACATCCGCAAATGGAACAGCTGCTCATTCAGCAGCGGGCATTTGAAGACCTGTTACAGCAGCGGGTTCAAGAGGTGATCGGGGGCAGTGAACTGGCGAGTCCGCTTCAGAGTACCGAGCGCATTCGTCAGAGCAGTAGCCTCGACCCCGCCCGCCAGCAACTCGCCAATCAACTCGTGGCGCTCCAGGCTGAACGAGAAACCCAGGAACAGCTATTGAACTCTCAGATCCGGCTAGAACAAGAGCTGAGAGACGAGTATGAAACGATTCCCAATAAGCAACTCCAACAGGCTCAGTTGACTCAGGAAGCCTCCCTCAAGCGAGCTTTCTACAATCAAATTCAGGCTCGGCTTGAAGATGTCACCCTGGCTGAGAAAGAGACGGTCGGCAGTTTGGTGGTGGCTCAACCGCCTCAGGCTGAGGTTGAGGAAGAAGGCGGGCAGGGGCCTGTTGTGATCTTGCTGATTGGAGGCTTTTTAGGGGTTGTCGTCGGGGGTGGCTTAATTGTCTTGCTGGACAGCCTCGATTCCACGTACCGCACCGCAGAGGATCTGCAAGCCGCCATCAGCGGACAAGAAATTCCAGTGTTGGGTGTGCTGCCGACCATGCCGACCCTAGAGGGCGATCGCCGCATTCCTGTGATGGCCGATATCAATTCGCCGTACCTGGATGCCTTTGAGCGATTCCGTTCCAATGTTCGTCGCATGGGCGGCAGCAAGCCTCCGGTGATGGTGCTGATCACGAGTACCATCGCCAAAGAAGGAAAGACCGTCAGTGCGTATAATTTGGCGATCGCCTCTGCCTATGCCGGACGCCGCACCCTGTTGATTGAAGCAGACTTGCGATCGCCCTCTCAGTCTCATGCATTGGGCGTTGCGATGGATGAAGACGCCTTAATCGAGCCGATCAACTACTACGGCAACTCCAATGAGTCGATTCGACTCGTGCCCCATATCGAAAACCTGTACATCCTGCCGAGCCTGGGCGTTCAACGGCAGGCCGCCGCCATTCTTGAATCCACAGAAATGAAGCGCATTCTAGAAGATGCCCGCATTCGCTTTGACTTTGTCGTGTTGGATGCACCGTCCCTCAGTTTGTGCAATGATGCGCTGTTGCTGGAGCCGTTTACCGACGGCATCATTTTGGCGACTCGACCGGGCTACACCGAAGAAGGGCTCTTGAACGAGGCCGCTGAACAATTCCTGGAGTCAGATGACGTGCAGCTTTTGGGAGCGGTTATTGACGACGCAGACATTCAAGTAACGCCCATCGGGCGAGATCATTCTGACGAGGAGTCGAGCATTCTAGACGCCATGAACCTCGATATTCCAGAAGCTCCTGAGCCCAAGTCTGAGGAAATGAGCGGACTGGAGCAAATCAGCGCAGGGCTGAGAAAGAAAGATTAAAAAAGATTAAAAAAAAGCAGTGTGGGGTGCGCCGCACCCCACACTGCTTTTTTTTAATCAGCTGTTTTTATCGGCGCGCCAGCTTCTTCGACATCTTGCGCAGACGAATCGACTCTGGCGTGACTTCTAGCAACTCATCAGGGCCAATGTATTCCAACGCCCGCTCTAGGCTCATGTCCATTGGGGACTGGAGCTGCACCAGTTCATCTCCCGATGACGCCCGGTGGTTGGTGAGCTGCTTGGTCTTACAGACATTAATTTCCAGGTCTTGAGGACGGTTGTGCTCCCCGATAATCATGCCTTTGTAGACCTTCGTGCCGGGCTCAATGAAGAATATGCCGCGATCTTCTGCGTTCTTCAGCGCGTAGAAGGTGGCGGTGCCTTCCTCAAAGGAAATCAGTACGCCGTTGCGACGGGTGTCAACGTCACCGATGAGCGGACGATAGTCATAGAAGCTGTGGCTCATGATGCCCTCACCGCGCGTGATGCGCATAAAGTCGCCCCGGAAGCCGATGAGTCCCCGTGCAGGAATGATGAACTCAAGCTGAGTCCGGCCATTGCCGCCCGCCATCATGTTCTGCATTTCGCCTTTACGCTGACCGATGCGCTCGATACAGCTTCCAGACGCCTCATCAGGAACGTCGAGCACCAGTTGCTCAAAGGGTTCGCAGGGCTGACCGTTGACCTCGCGGAAAATCACCTGAGGCTGGGAGACTTGGAACTCGTATCCTTGACGACGCATGGTTTCGATGAGGATGCCGAGGTGAAGTTCGCCCCGACCGGAGACTGAAAATTTATCAGGAGAATCTGTTTCATTAACGCGCAATGCCACGTTGGTTTCTAGCTCACGCATGAGGCGATCGCGCAGTTGTCGAGACGTAACAAAATCTCCTTCCTGACCCGCAAACGGTGAATCATTTACGCAGAAAGTCATCTGTAGGGTCGGCTCATCCACTTTAATCAGCGGCAGGGCTTGAGGCTCATCGGGACAGGTGATAGTTTCACCGATATTGGCATCAGCAAAACCTGCAACGGCCACCAGGTTTCCGGCTTTGGCTTCCTCTAGCTCAATTCGGTTTAATCCCTCAAAGCCGAGCAGCTTAGTGATCTTTGTTTTCACCATCTTGCCGTCTTCTTTGACCAGAGCAGCTTGCTGTCCCGCTCGAAGGGTGCCGTTATGAATGCGGCCAATGACGATGCGACCCAGGTAGTCAGAATAGTCCAGGGTTGTCACCTGGAGCTGGAGAGGCTTCTCAGGATCGCCAATGGGTGGGGGAACATGGCGCAGAATGGCTTCAAACATCGGCTGCATGTCTTTGCCTTCTGCTTCAAGGTCGTCTTTTGCGTAGCCTTGCAGGCCAGAAGCAAAGAGGTAGGGGAACTCGCACTGATCATCGTCTGCGCCCAGTTCTAAGAACAGGTCAAGCACCTTATCAATCGCCCCATAGGGATCAGCCTGGGGACGGTCGATTTTATTGACGACGACGATGGGACGCAGCCCTTTCTCCAGCGCTTTCTTCAACACAAAGCGGGTCTGAGGCATTGGGCCTTCATTGGCGTCTACGATGAGGATGCAGCCATCGACCATGCCGAGAACGCGCTCCACCTCACCGCCAAAGTCAGCGTGACCGGGCGTATCGACAATATTGATGTGAATATCGTTGTAGCGAACTGCCGTGTTCTTCGAGAGAATCGTAATGCCCCGCTCCCGTTCGAGGTCGTTGGAGTCCATTACGCAGTCTGGAACCTCTTCTCCCTCGCGAAACGTACCGGACTGCTTGAGGAGTGCATCGACCAGTGTTGTTTTTCCGTGGTCAACGTGGGCAATGATGGCGACATTGCGAATGGGAAGAGTCATGGTGAAAACCTGTGTTTGAAATTAACAAGAAATAAAGTACAGCTTGGCTGGATGTATGCGTAGGCGGACAGACTGATGCATACATTCGAACGTTCCCTGGAAACTATAACGAAGCCTTAATAAAACTCCTTGGTATTTTAAGAGCTTCGTAATATAAGTCTACCCTACAGGGCTCATTCGGTTTCGTATTAAATGCCCGTTTCCAGATTGTGAGAGCCGTTCGTTTTATGCAGGATAGGCAGGGTGGGCTGAGGCGACGCACTCTAGCACCCAATGTTCTGAAATTTAAATCCAAAATTTAAATCCAATTTCGGCTGACGTCTGTATCACCTATAGAACGACAAAAAGAACAACAGAAAGAACAGCACACAGGGAATGACCATTGATGGTCTCTCATTCTACGAGCGATACCTGTGGTGCTCTCATTTCCTGCCCACCAGCATTTTGCCATTTATGCATAACCTCTGCCTGATCAGTATCGCTGATGAGACATAGGCTGCTGCGTGGGTCTGTTCGCCTCGTTCTTACTCGGTATTGTCATCAGCCGACTCTAGACCAAATGAATCCAAATTTGGACATCTGAGTTCGGCGATCGCAATTCCGACAGTGATCAAGTCAACTTCGCACACAACTATACCCAAAGGAGATTTCCCATGGCACTTATTATTGGTGACAACAACGACAATCAGCTTATTGGCACACTCGATGATGACCTGATACGCGGATTAGAGGGGAGCGATCGCATCCGTGCCCGTGGCGGTGACGACAACGTTCAGGCTGGCGACGGTGATGACAACGTCAGAGGACAGAGCGGCAATGACACCATTAAAGGAAATGGTGGAGACGACAATCTGAATGGCAATGGTGGCGATGACCGTATCGTTGGCGGTGCTGGGGATGACCGGATGAAGGGCGGCAGCGGTGCCGACATCCTCAGCGGTGGAGCAGGCGACGATAGGCTACGAGGTGGGGATGACGATGACCTGCTTAAAGGTGGCGCAGGCGATGACCTGCTGATTGGGGATACAGGTGACGACACCATGAGAGGCGGTGCAGGCGATGACCGCATGGTGTGGAATCCGGGAGATGGCAGCGACATCATGCGCGGGGGTGCGGGTATCGATACGGCAGTTGCTAATGGCGGCGATATCGATGAGGTATTTACCCTCAAGCAGCAGGGCCGTCGTGCCTTATTTGATCGGGTCGATCCGTTTCCCTTCACCCTTGATATCAATAGCACTGAAGTCATTGAATTGAATGGATTTGGAGGCAATGATTCTTTTGAGATTGAAGATTTGTCCAATACCTCTGTCACGCAGGTCTTATTTAATGGAGGCGAAGGCGACGATACGCTAGATGCTACCGAAACCAACGTACAAATCATTGCTGATGGGGGCGACGGGGACGACCTGTTACTGGGCGGCTCAGCGATCGATACCTTTGACGCAGGTTCGGGTAACGACACGGTTGTCGGTCAGCGCGGCGACGACATTGCCAATTTGGGTGAGGGCGATGACCGCTTCATCTGGAACAATGGCGATGGCAGCGACTTCATTAACGGTGGCGAGGGCCTCGATGTCACAGAAGTGAACGGTGCTGATGGTGCGGGTGACGCGTTTGACCTGGCGGAAGTAGACGGTCAAGCCATCTTCAACCGTCTCAATTTGGGTCTCTTCACCCTGACCAATGAGAATATCGAGCAGTTTGAAATCAACGGTCAAGGAGGCGATGATTCCCTCGTGGTCAACGATGTCACTGACACCGATATTGCGCTGATTGTCTTTAATGGCGGTGACGGCAACGATACTCTGGATGCGGCCAATGCAGGTGTTTCTGTCGAAGCCAATGGTGGAGCCGGAGACGATACTCTCACCGGAGGAACGGGAGATGATCTGCTGACGGGGGGATTGGGCGCAAATCTCTTAACTGGTGGGCTTGGGCGCGATCGCTTTGCCTTTGGTGCTGATGGGCGCGATGCAACAGACACGATTACGGATTATTCCATCACTGAGGACCAACACGTATTGGTAGGGGCTGAGTTGGGCATTGATGAATTGCTGTTCCAAA
>JAYKJC010000715.1:0-6520 GCA_035285885.1 Leptolyngbyaceae cyanobacterium
GTTCTCCATCCTTCAGTCCTGGTGGCAGCGCACAACCCATTCAGAGCTTCGGAAAACGGCACTCCTTTCTATTGCCAGTCTTCGTCAGGATGATGCGATTCAGTTTTTGCTCACGCTGTTGGCTGACGGGCCAGCGAAGGATGCACAGAACGCCTTAGACGCGCTTGCTCTTTATCGACGCGATGGATTTCTCTGGCAGAGCGTTGAAGAGATTTGGGAGATTCGAAAGGACGTAAGACTTGGGAAATGAGATTGAAGAGGGGAAAGAGGCGATCGCCCCTCTCACACTCCTTTCGCTTCCAAAAGTTGAATGAGCCTATCGACCGTTTGGGCTTGTTGCTGCGTTAACCGATCAATCGTCTGCGCTTGCTGCCGAGCCGTCGCTGTCACCTCATTGGCCATTCGGTCAATGTTTTGTGACATCTGATCAATGTTTTGTGACACATGTTCAATGTTTTTCGACACATGTTCAATGTTTTTCGACACTCGCTCAATGTCTTGAGACTGTCGTTGCATCGCCTCCCACATTCGATCAAATTTTTCTATGCTGGCGCGATGGGATGCTTCGTTGCTCAGGCGAAGTTCTGTAAGACCTTCTGTCAGTCGAGCAACCTGGTCAATCAAGATATCAAGACGGTCAGGAGCTTGAGTCATAATCGGTTTTCGTGAGAATGCCCAATAGTCTACCAAAGAAATTGGGCGATCGCCCTGCATCCAATGGCGATCGCATCTATAGCGCCCTCTGGCGTATTCCTGATGATATCTTTCATCAAGCCTTACCAGAACTCGAAGCCCAGGTTGCAGAAATGTATCCCGACCTTACGACAATCATCGAGATCAGCAGCCCCGTTTCTATCTCGGCAGCAACCGTTGCATCGCCCTCGGGTTTAGATCTGCATGTCGAACGCTGTAGAACATCTCCTCTGTAGACGTTCTACGGCGTTCGACTTCCCTACGACAATTTCATTACCCCTACTTAGGCGTTTGCAAATAAAACCCCAAGAAGGTTGGGGTTTATTCTCCTGCAAGTCTCTTAGGACTGAACTCGCATCACGGATTCTTCGGGTAGACAAATGAGGTTGTCGCCATAGTTACGAATGAGTCCTTTTTGTCGCAATTTGCCCATGAGGCGCGTCACCGTGACACGAGTCGAACCGATGGCACTCCCAATCTGAGCGTGGGTCAATGCCCAGGGCAGACAATAGCCCTGATCACAGGGCTCACCATATTCTTCGATTAAAAGTGTGATGAATCCCAAGAGTCGATCAATCGTCCGCCTCTGGCCCAATGTGCTGAGCCACAGCAGCTTGCGTTGATGCTGATAACGAAAGGCATCCAATACTTCTCGACGAAAATGAGGCCAATTATCTAAATCATGCCAGTACATCCAGATAACAGCCGTTTGATCGACATGGGCAAAGCTTTGGAGTGTAAACGGGGACTGGGCAATGATCTCAAACGGCTGGCCCGCCCCTACAAACCCTAAAAACGCCTCTTCGGCGGCCATCTGAGGAACCCGAGATGCGCCACTTTGAGCAGTTGCGCTCACTTGGGCATCACCGACGAGGCGAATTGCGCCTTTCTGCACGAGATACAGCAATCCGGGGCGGGCTGGGACTCGCTCATCTTTGCTAAACGTACGGCACCGATAATGCTCTTGTGCCCAATCGATAATCCGTTGCCAGGTTAGAAACGGTCTTGCACTGTCGGAGGTTGTGGATGCTGAGTTCATATCAGTCAAGCAAGGTTAATTTAAGGGGGACAAATAAGGAGACTAAAGATATAGCGATAAGCTCACGTTAAGGAACGAAACCATGCTGTCACTCTTGTTTAGCGCAAAAATACGCGCAACCCATGAGTTCAAAGTGTTGAAATGGCAGTGTAACGGCACCGTTGAGGCAAGACCATATGTCCGAAGGCATCATAAAGTGTGTAGGCTTAACATCAGCACATTCAGTGACACGTGTAAAATAACGCATCATTCAACTTTGATGCTATCGCCCTGAGCACCGTATGTTTTCGGACATTCTATCGGTAACCCAATGATATGAATGTAACCACGGATAGGTATCATCACATTAAATTTACCCTAGCACTTAGAAAACTTCACACTTTCGTCAATATTTTTCGGTAATTGTACTGCTGAACAGCATTTTCTTCACTACATAATGCGTGTTTCTGTTGGGCTTGTTACATGTGGTCATTTCATCGTCCCAACATGAATCTTTTGTCACTCACCTGATGTCCTGCGCTGCTCGTTATGGTTTTACTGGATGCCCTACCTAATCTTTCTCTAAAACAAACACTGAAAAACCGGATTCTTACATCGCTTGGGGAAAATATTACGTCTTATTACGCAAATCCGGATTCTCATATATCTAAGGTGCTGAGTAGCGACCTGTCGGTTCCCATGAGAAGGGTTTCCCCACGGGCGTCTTCCCCACGGGTGTCTTCTCCAGACAAGAGTGTGAAGCGTGGGGGGACGCGTGAGGCGTCTTGTCAGGTGGTGTATGGGTCGGCGATCGCCCTCCAACTAGCTCCAAAGCTCCAGCACTCTTCTGAACGTCTTGCCCATCAGATTCGGCAGGGACTTTCAAGTGAATGTTCTCTAACGGCATCAGGGGCGATCGCCGTGCCATCCGAAGGATGGATAACCTTCTCAATCTCAGAAAGCTGTCTCTTAGAGTGGCTGAGGCAATTCGTTGAGGCATCCGTTTATGGAGCAATGGGATCAGCATCACTCAGGGACACGGGTGGCAAGGATGATGGCTTCAGTCGGCAAGATCAGGTAGGAGTTTATCTGGCAAACAATCGGTTCATATCAAGGTCTGCGCCCTCAACTTCTGAGATAGCTGAGAAGTCTAAGCTTGAGGGAGATCATCTTTGGTTGTCGCAATACGCCCATGCGCGATGCTGTGCATGGCTCAAAATTCTAGACGAGCAGGATTGCATCGAGTCCGTATCATTTCCAATCACGGTTCCCGTTCAGGGCGCAGGTCAGGGCACTGATTCAGGACACACTAAGGGTCGCAGCTTGGATGAGAAGTATCGTTTCGAATTCTGCGAACACAGCTTTCAAGACCATGCTTCAGTCGATTTGCTGCTGGGGCTGATCGATAGTGTGGATGATATCTGTGAGTCTCTGCATTCATCCCATCAAAATTCTTGGGCTGAGGTTGAAAGGTGGCTTATTCAGCTGAGTCATCGAGTGCTGAACTATCAGGCGACGAACCCGATTATTACGTTTCTGCAAGGGAGCGATCGCCCAACCGTTGAGGCGCATCGTCTGTTAATGCAGGCAACCCGGCAATGGTTGCATACACTTTTGGTCGAGGCTCTTGACCGTCAAGCTCCGACTGTTCTCTAAGAGGTTCTTAAGCGGTTCTGGGAGAATCCAAAAAAAAATGTGGACAGAGGGTGACATATCGAATGAGTTATGTTACTTTAATCTTGTGTGAGGAGCGAACCAGCAAGAGCGCCGAGACGAAACACGGTCAGTCGTCGGCGCTCTTTCTGATTTTAAATTGACTTTAATCTGTCTCTTTTCAGATCATCTCTCGATTGGAACTTCAGGACATCGAAGAATCTGAATCTCTGAAGACGTGTCAGAACTTTGGGATTTACCCGTTGGAGATTAAGATTTCACTCTGAATGAATAAATTTGAATAGACAAACGCTTCAATCTACAAACACGAGTGAATTTTTTTAACTCCCCTCAACGATTCGTAAATGAAGTCCGTCTCAATCTTATGGTCAGGTTAAGCTGAAATCTAGAAGTTGTTAGGTATGAGGCATCTTGACTCGTTCAACTGAACTCAGAAAGATCGTCAGCATCGATAGCTGCACGTTATTGAGCGATTTAACCTTAATCGAAATGAATTAAAGAAGGTTCGTTTCGTTCTAAACCAACAATCTTGAACGATAGGCCAGTCAACTGGTCATTCGTGCATCAGCCTAGTACATGGCCCAAGCCATTGGCCCAACGCATCGGCTCGATCGCCTGATTTCAAGATTGTTGAAGCGTGAATCGATTTTTAATGAATGTTCTGTTGTTCGTTTCTTCCCTTTGAAGAACAGCTGTGATGCAATCGCATTCACTGATGAATGTATCGTTATGGCTTCCTTAAGCCATCAAGCACGCCATCAAACCAGTTGCCCTTCAAAGACTGAGTTGAGCAATACATGTGCACAGAGGAGACCGCGTCGGTGTGTCTCTCTGCTTGTGCTTTTTGATTTAGTGAACTAAGGAGTGGGCATTTATGATTCAGAAAGCGTTGTCTGGCTCACGAAACGTGGCGATCGTCGGCCCGTATCTGAGCGGAAAAACCACCCTACTGGAAAGTTTATTGTTTATCAGTGGAGCCACTACCCGCCGAGGCAATGTCAATGATGGAACAACCGTAGGGGATGGTTCCTTAGAAGCACGCGATCGCCATATGACTGTTGAAGTGAATGCCGCTAGTACTGAGTACAGCGGCATTCATTTTACGTTTCTCGATTGTCCAGGTTCAGTTGAATTCACTCAAGAAACCTACAATGCTCTTGTGGGAGTGGATGCAGCAATTATCGTTTGCGAACCAGAAGCCGATCGGGTCTTTACATTGGCTCCACTGTTTCAGTTTTTAGATGATTTGGAAATTCCCCATCTGGTTTTCATCAATAAGATGGATCGAGCCCACAGCAGTTTGGGTGAGGTCTTAAACCAACTGAAGCTGGTTTCCGAGCGTCCGCTGGTGCTCCATCAGTATCCAATTGGTCAACGCGAAAACCTGAAAGGCTTTATTGACTTAGTGTCAGAACAAGCGTTTCACTACCATCCGGGGGCTCCCGCCGATCCCGTTCCGCTGCCGGAGGACTTAAAGCTTGAAGAGCAGGTAGCACGGGAAGAAATGCTAGAAACGCTGGCAGATTTTGATGATCATCTCCTCGAAGAATTGCTGGAGGAAATTAAGCCCTCTCAAGAAGAAATTATTCAAGATATCAAGCTTGAGCTAAGCGCGGACTTGATTGTTCCGGTGATGATCGGTGTGGCTGACCAGGATTTTGGGGTGCGTCCGTTGCTGGATGCACTGGTGCGGGAAGCTCCAGAAGCTCACGTCACCGCTCAAAATCGTGGAGTCGCGGATGGCTCTGATGCGCCTCTGGCTCAAATCCTGAAGACATATTACACGCCCCAAGGCAGCAAGCTGTCCCTTGCACGAGTCTGGCGAGGCGTTCTGCATGATGGCGATACGCTCAACGGTGAGCGGATTGGGGGACTCTACACTTTACTTGGTCAACAGCAACAGAGTATTTCTGAAGCCCATGAAGGGGCAATTGTGGCGATCGCCCGTTTAGAAAACGTCAGCACAGGCGATACCCTCAGTGCTGATGATAGTCAGGAGCGATCGTTGCCCAAGGCGGAACACCTCGATCCGGTGTATGCGTTGGCGATCGCCCCTGAAAACCGCAGTGACGAAGTCAAGATGAGTACGGCGCTTGCCAAGCTCGTCGATGAAGATCCGTCCCTCAAATGGGAGCAGCATGGCGACACCCACGAAGTCATCCTGTGGGGACAAGGGGAAATTCATCTCCAGGTCAGTCTCGATCGACTCCGGCGCAAGCATCACCTGGCAATGACCACCCATTCGCCTCATGTGCCCTACAAAGAGACTATTCGCCAGTCGGCCCAGTCGGTGCATGGTCGATACAAGCGCCAGTCCGGAGGACACGGGCAATTTGGTGACGTATACCTCGATGTGAAGCCGCTCGGTCGGGGAGAAGGCTTTGCGTTTAGCGAGTCCATCGTCGGGGGCGTGGTGCCCAAGCAGTACATTCCTGGGGTTGAGACAGGCGTGCGAGAATATCTCACCCACGGCCCTCTAGGGTTCCCCGTTGTAGATGTGGCGGTCACGTTGACCAACGGTTCCTATCACTCCGTGGACAGTTCAGAACAAGCCTTCAAGATGGCTGCTCGTATTGCCATGCAAGAAGCGCTGCAAAAATGTACGCCCAGCCTTCTAGAACCCATTCTCTCGGTCACGATCTCAGTGCCGTCTGAGTTCACCTCGAATGCCCTGCGGCTCATTAGTGGTCGTCGAGGACAAATCCTGGGCTACGAAGCCAAACCCAATTGGCGGAGCTGGGATGAGGTGTCTGCGTTTATTCCTCAGGCAGAAATGCAAGACCTGATTGTTGAGCTGCGATCGCTCACCATGGGGGTCGGCTCCTTCAAATGGCAATACGACCACTTGCAAGAAATGCCAGAGCGAATGGTTGAGAAAGTGTTAGCTCAACACGAAGCTGAAGCCTTAGTTGACTAGAAAAGGTTCTGAAACGTATGTGAGCCCTTGGGAACTTCTTGTTCTCCTTCGGCGTCCTTAAAACTACGTTCAGCGGAAATCCATACCGCAGCAGGTCTAGGAGTTTGCCTTCTTGACCTGCTTTTTTTAGCCGTGTTAATTCAGCCATTCCCAGCGGGATGCTTTCGCATATCTCTGTACAGCGCTATGCGCGTTGGTTAAGTACAGTTTTGTGCTTA
>JAYKJC010000716.1:0-5236 GCA_035285885.1 Leptolyngbyaceae cyanobacterium
GAACAGTTACGATAAGACAGCTAACTTTATATTCAACGACATATCTGACGTTTAAACCTGACTAATAGGGAGCTAGCCATCAAAACTGTCGTCTAATTCTGCTATTCAAAGTTTTATCTGACAGTTCTGACGCTTAACTTCTCAATTCTGGGTAGCATTAGCCGTCAAAGCTGTCGGATAATACCGAAATTCAGGTGTTATGCCAGTCTGAGGGCGATCGCCCTCCCCCTAAGCTGTATATGCATCCACGCCTTTATTCACAAACTCAAGGGTGTACGCCTGCGTGTAATCTGTATCCGCGCTAAAGATTCCTGCTTCGACCATCGTGTCAAAGAACGACTTCCATCGCTCATCCGTCATTGCGCCAATCCCAAGTTCTTCAGCATCACCGGACATCACAATGCCATACTCCTGCATTTTCTCGATGCCGTAGGCGATTTGCTCGTCGCTCATCTCAGGATTGTCTTGCTTAATCAGCTCATTGCCCGGAGCCGGATCGTCGAAGTAGCTGTACCAGCCTTTAATCGAGGCATCAACAAACCGCTGCACTAAATCAGGGTTACCATCCACAATTTCTTTTCGTGTCTCGATGGTTGTGGAGTAGGGTTCATAGCCATAGTCGGCTAACAAAAAGACGAGGGGCGTAAACCCACCTTCTTCTTCAATCTTGCGAGGCTCAGAACTGAGGTAGCCTTGCTGGGCGGAGGTCTTATCCGCGAGGAATGGGCCAGCGTTGAAGTTGTAGGGACGCTTCATGTCGTCGGTAAACCCATACTTCGCCATGAGGAATGGCCAGTAGGTGGTGTTTGCCGCTGCGGAAATAAAGACGGGTCGCCCCTTCAGATCTTCAAGGGTTTCGACGCCTGTGTCGGGGTGCGCCAGGAGAATCTGCGGGTCTTTCTGGAACATGGCCGCGACGGTGATTTTAGGGATGCTCTCTTCAATGGCGGCGATCGCCGCTGACGTATATCCCATAAAGAAATCAACCGCACCGCCCATGAGAAGCTGAGTGCCGTTGACCTGGGGGCCTCCCATTTGAATCGTGACATCTAAGCCATGCTCTTCGTAGATGCCTGTGGCAACCGCCTGGTAGAATCCCCCATGCTCGGCCTGGGCATACCAGTTGGTTCCAAAGGTAATCTGATCAAGTTCGGTCGAAGAGGTGTCCGTTGCGCCTGCGTCAGATGCCGGAGCTTCCGGGTCTGATTCACCATTCTCTGCGCCTGAACAGGCCGCCAAAATACCTGTGCCTGCGGCGATCGCCCCATACTGAAGAAACCGTCTGCGTTTCATGGAGGGGAGCCATAGACGTGACTGAGAACCTGATGAACGAAAGTGACTCATGATGGATCGACCTGATTAAATGTGACAAGCAAATGTGACAGCAAGGGTGTGGCAGGAAATATTCGGCAGGAAATACTTAGTGGGGAAGAAAAGGGCGATCGCCCACTCGCTCTATCTCCAAGGGTAGATGAATCTGAAGGCTAGGCCAAGGAACTCAGGAGCAGAGGGCACGCGATTCATTCACTGTCGATAGCCTGCTTGAACGAAACTGTTTGAACAAAACTGTTTGAACGAGACTGTTTGAATGAATCAATGTGGAATAGATTTAGTTTGTTCTATCCTTCCGACTCATTTCATAAATTATTCAGGAAAACTATAGTGTAATGTTGATTACGAAACCTCGTAAAAAATCCATACCGTGTCTCAATGAGTCAAGTTAACGTTATTTCTGGTTCTGGCATTGTGCTGAGAGGCAATGACATTGATACCGATCGCATCATTCCTGCCCGATTTCTAAAGTGTGTCACGTTTGATGGGTTGGGCGATCATGCCTTTGAAGACGATCGAGCCCAGCGCAATGGCACCCATCCCTTTGACCTGCCTCAGTATCAGGATGCCGAAATTCTGGTGGTCAACCGCAATTTTGGCTGTGGCTCTAGCCGAGAACATGCGCCTCAGGCGATCGCCCGCTGGGGTATCAAGGCACTTGTTGGCGAAAGCTTTGCTGAGATTTTCTTTGGCAACTGTGTCGCGATGGGCATTCCCTGTGTGGTGGCGGATGCTGAAGCCATTGGTCAATTGCAACGTGCCATTGAAGCCGATCCGTCTATTCGTCTGACGATCGATTTAGAGTCCCTGAACGTGACGTTTGGAGATGAGGCGATCGCCGTTCAGATGGGCGAAGGTCCCCGCCAAATGTTTTTGTCAGGCACCTGGGATGCCTGTGGTCAGCTGGTTGCCCAGGCTAATCAAATTCGCAGCACAGCATCGTCTCTGCCCTATGTAGCGTGGTAGGGGTTTATATCAGCGCTATGCGCGTTAGTTCAGTCCGGTAGCGTGGGTCGTACCGCACCCTACTTGTTAGCGTATTCCTTGTTCCCAGCGTCTCGCTGAGAATGCCCGCTAGAGCCGCTGGCTCCAATTTGAATGGAGCCAGCGGCTCCCGCAGCGATTCCCTGCCAGAGACAGGGAAACAGAATTATATATAAACTTCTCAAAGGAAAACTCAGGGGCGGACATGCTAAATGTCCGCCCCTGAGTTTTTAGATTTAATTCCAAGCTACCCGTCTAATAGGGATGGAAAAGCAAATCTGGGAAAAAGCGGTTAAATTCGATCAAGATTCCAGCCGTGACAAACAACATTGCTGCTGCCAAAACGGGAGCTGATGAAAGATACGATTTCAAGCCATCCATAACGTGAGCTCCAAAGTCTTATAACAAGGTCAAAACCATCAAACGATACACAACCAGCACAACCTAGGAAGAGGACACTCTAACGAGGTGATACTGTAATCTTCGCATCATCTTCAAGTAGCTCACCGCTTGTGAACTCCTTAATTGCTGCCAGAGGCCAAGCAAACCCAGTCAACATGATGCCAAGCGCAAGTGGCACATCGATGATGATTTCTTTTTGTTCGGTATTCTTATCACCGCGAATTTTGATTAGGTAAGCTCGACCAACCCAACCAATCCAACCCGCAATGTACAAGAACAAGATACTTGGAATCAGGAATTCATTTGCGTGGCTCCAGCGACCATCCGCAATCAGGTGAGGCAGTCCATCCTCACCGCAAAGTAACTTTGAGTTACCATAAAGTTCGAACCGTCGCTTTGCCTGAGGCGTCGTAGCAGCTTTGGCGCGAGCCTGAAATGCTGCGGACTCACCACAAGGTGTGAGGCCAGCAATGTCAGCGGATGCCGGAGCAACGAAACCAAAGCTTAAAAATAAGACAAGTACCAGAGCAAACAATCGTCTCATGGAATTGTTTTCCTCTATTATCAAAAACAACTTTTTTGTGCGAAGTATTAATCTATTAGGCACACAAACCCTAGGCAGAGCCACCCGAGTCCCGAATAGTCATTCAGCACATCTGAGCGATTTAAATTGCTCTGCTAGCTTCATAACCTACCTGATTGGTGTCACCGGATGGCAAAAATTTTAGCAATTGAAACAAGTTGTGACGAAACCGCCGTAGCGATTGTTGAGAATCGTTTCGTGTTAAGTAATGTTGTTTCCAGCCAAATCGATATTCACAAAACTTATGGTGGCATTGTGCCGGAAGTGGCCTCTCGACATCATGTCGAAATGCTGAACTGGGCGATCGCCCAAGCGGTTGATCAGGCAGGAGTGACGTGGGCAGATATCGATGCGATCGCCGCTACCTGTGCCCCTGGATTGGTCGGCGCTTTACTCGTCGGTCTCACCGCTGCCAAAACCCTCGCCAGCCTTTACCAAAAGCCCTTCTTAGGGGTTCATCACCTGGAAGGCCATATCTATGCTTCGTATCTGAGTGAGCCGAGCCTACAGCCGCCATTTCTTTGTCTTCTCGTGTCGGGCGGACATACCAGCCTGATTCATGTAAAAGACTGTGGGGTTTACACTACCCTCGGACAGACCCGTGATGATGCGGCGGGAGAGGCGTTTGATAAGGTGGGACGATTGCTGAAGCTGGGCTATCCGGGTGGGCCAATCATCGATAAACTGTCTGCGAAGGGCGATCCGACTGCATTCCCGTTGCCAGAGGGCAATATTTCGCTGCCGGAGGGGGGCTATCATCCCTACGATTCCAGCTTTAGCGGCCTCAAGACTGCGGTTTCTCGCCTGGTGCAAAAGCTAGAGGGGCAAGAACCCAGCGATGTGGACGGAGACCAGGAGCCTTCTGCTCAGCCTTCGCTCCCTGTGGCTGACCTGGCGGCAAGTTTTCAGGCCACGGTGGCGCGATCGCTCACCCGTCGGGCTATTCGCTGTGCCAAGGATTTTGACTTAACGACCATTGCTGTTGGCGGAGGCGTGGCTGCCAACAGTGGACTTCGCCAGCACCTGCAAGCAGCGGCAGCGGAACACGAGATTCAGGTGTTTTTCCCGCCCCTGAAGTTCTGCACGGACAACGCCGCCATGATTGGGTGTGCTGCGGCAGATCACTTTGACCGAGGGCATCGGTCGTCGTTAACGCTGGGTGCTCAGTCAAGAATGGCGATCGCCGATGTGATGAATCTATACGCCTAGCCGCATCAGTAGAAAGCGTTTAGGTTTCGGCCTGCGGAGAGTCATCCAGCTTAGAGTCACTCAGCTTAGAGAAAAGATCCGACAGCACCACATTCGAGAATAAAAAGCCCTCTGGGTCTGTCAGCCGAATCTGTTGTCCCGGTGAGCAGACCGGGGATTCGTTATCATCCCGGCCTGAAGAGAGTGACTCTTGTCCTGTATTCAATGGTTCGAGCGTAACCCAGCCTTTCTGAATGTGGGGAGTCAGCACCTTCATCATGGTATGGACGGGGCGATCGCCAAACTGCTGCCGCAGTGCTTCAAGCTCAATTCCCTCTGCCAACCGCAAGCCCAGCATTAACGTGTCGAGGAGTGCTTCTTCAGAAGTCGTCACCGGATGGTCGATGATGCCTTGGCGAGTGACAAGCTCAGTTACCCACGTGGCATAGTCTGCGCGCGTTCGGGGACGGCTCACCCGTTGCCCTCCTACATAGCTGGTGGCTCCCATGCCAAAGCCATAGTACGGTTGGTTATGCCAATAGACCTGGTTGTGGCGACAGGCATATCCGGGTTTCGCATAGTTCGAGACTTCGTAGTGCTCATACCCCGCATCGGTGAGTATTTGGCGGGTGAGTCGATACATTGCTGCCGTGGTGTCATCGGAGGGCAAGGGATTCTCTCCCGGTTCGTACCATCGGTTAAAGGCCGTGCCGGACTCAATCGTGAGGTCATACACCGAAATGTGAG
>JAYKJC010000717.1:0-5797 GCA_035285885.1 Leptolyngbyaceae cyanobacterium
CCCTTGAAAAGGGGGACTTCGAGCCAGCAACCTTGTGAGCCCCCTTTTTCTACGCCGAAGGCGCATACCCGAAGGGTCTTAGGGGGCAGCGACAGCGGGGGATCACACCGCCTCGCTAAACAAGTACGCAGATATTCTGCACTCACACAAGAATTTGGGCCTTGCTTATGCGAGGCAGAATTTTCGTCGCGGAATAGACACGATGCACTTCGCAAGACGAACATGAAGCTGCTGATGTTTCTGAACGGCATTCATTCCCAGGATGAGATCTAAAGATCACTGAGCCGAAACCGCTCCAGTAACGGCAAGAAACAGGTGTATTTCAGCTATTAAAGTTAGGGTAGATTGAGTTATGGGCCATCTTCACTTGGGCCATGTTTATTGCAACTACTCGATGGATCGACTCCTGATCTACTGGATTTAGGATGTATGCAATACGGTGTATCTCATAGTACTTTTGCTGGCTTTTGCTGGAAACGAAGGGCGATCGCCATCTATCCCCTTCTCCTAATCCACGCAAGCGTCAGTCACCGGAACGCTAGTAGCCGAGCGTTAGCATTAGAATTCAGCCTGGGTCATTCACCTCCCTCTCATCTTCTCTGTTGCATCCTCTGCTGTATTAGTCGTTATCTTCATCCATGCATCTAGAGCCCAAAATGAGTGAGCTAAATGAGTGAGTTAAATGAATGACTTTACTAAACAACTTAGCTCAATGACGTTGCTCAATAACTTAACGAACCGTTCGCTTGTTGGAGCTGTCTGCAAAACCTGAGGTTGATTGTGAAAAGTATCGATCAAGCATTGCTTGCGTCCCTTGATTTGGTCTTTGCTCTCAATGTAGATGGGCAATTTATCTACATCAGCGACCTGACTGCGCAGCTCTTTGGGGGCGATCGCCCCTCTCTCACCCATCAACCTCTGACGCGCACCCAGTTGCCCCCTGCGATTGTTGACGCTCTGAGCACCAGCCACCAGGAAATATTGGGGAGCGGACGCCCAACGGCAGGACAGATCGAACTGGAGGTGACTTATTCGGCGAGTCCCAAATACTATGACTACACCTTTAGTCCAGTGTGGGGGCGCTCCAACCAGATTGAAGCCACCATCTTCATTGCGAAAGACATCACCCAACGGCAACACGCCGAGGTCGCTCTCCGGGAGTCTGAAGTCAAGTATCGAACCCTGTTTGAAGCAGCCAGCGACATCATTCTCATTCTGGATTGCGATGACTACAGTATTTTGAATGCCAACTGGACCGCCGCCCGTCAACTGGGCTATTCGCGGATAGAGTTGATGCGGCTATCACTGCGTGAGATTGAGGATGCTTTCGACTCAGTGGGGCAAGAACAACTGATTGAAAAACTCGAAATTGACGGCAGCGCGATCTACGAGCGGGTCTACCGTCACAAACAGGGAACGACCTTTCCAGTGGAGATCAATGCCCAACTGATTGAGTATGGGGATCAACTCTGCATCCAGAGCTTTGTGCGAGACATTACCGAACGCAAGCAGGCAGAAAGTGCCATTCGTGAGCAACAGCGGCAGCTTGCTAGTATTGCAGCAAATATTCCTGGAACGGTTTATCGGGCGGAATTTCCCACCAATGCCTCTCCACGATTCGTATACGTCAGTGACTATGAGCGCCAGCTTTCTGGGTTTTCGCCAGATGAGGTACAAGCAGATTGGGACGGATTTGCTGAAACGATCCATCCGGACGATCGCCAACGCTTTGAAGAAGACTTTGCGATCGCCCAGGAGCATCATGAACCACTCAACACTGAATATCGCATCGTGTCTCGATCGGGTGAGGTGAAGTGGGTACGGGAATTTGCTCAGTTTATATGGGGTGAGGACAAGCCTCTGGTAATGGACGGAGTCATGTTCGACATCACCGAACAAAAGCAGGCGGAATTTGCTCTAGCGGACAAGCAGCAGCAGCTTGTAGCGATCGCCGCCAACTTTCCTGGAGCCCTATATCGCGAGGTGGTGCATCCAGACGGGACAATTTCAATTCCCTATATCAGCGGCGGCGAAACGCCCTTCAACGGATTCACCCCTGAGCAGATTATGGAAAACCCTGCCCTGCTCCCCGAAGCGGTGCATCCAGCGGATCGCCCCTACTTCGAGGAAGAACTGCGCCGCTGTCGCCGAACCCTCGACACCCTCGACATCGAATACCGCAATATCGGCCCCGATGGCACGGTGTTTTGGCTGAGAGAAATGGCGAAGTTTTCTCGAACCGAGTCTGGAGAGGTGGTCGCGGATGGGTTCTCGCTAGACATCACCGACCGAAAAGAAGCCCAGATTGCTTTAGAAAAACAATTTGAGGAAGAGCGCATTCTCCGACGCATTACCGAAAACATTCATCGATCCCTCGATCTGAACACGGTTCTGCAAACGACTGTCAACCTGGCACAAAACTATCTGAACATCGAACGAGTTGCGATCAATCGATATGATGCTGATTACAACAGCGAGATACTCAATCAAGCCGTCAGTCATGAACGCTGGAGAATACAAGAGACAACAATTCCTAGAGGGTCATGTATTGAAGATTACCTCACGCTTTATCAGCAGGGTCACCCCTTAGTTGTTGACAATATTCATGAATCTGACCTGTCGCAAACGTTTATTGAGTTTTTAGACCAACTCCAAGTGCAATCGAATCTGGTCATTCCAATCTTGATTCCTGCAACAACGTATCCTGCAACATCTAGCAGCAGCGCTCAATCGACAAAGCTCTGGGGGGTCGTGATTGTCAATCAATGTTCACGGATTCACAGATGGCAAACTGCTGAAATTGAGTTGATGCAGCAGATCGCCATACAGCTCGGCATTGCGATTCAACAGTCTGAACTTTATCAGTGGCTTCAAAATGAACTCCATGAACGTATTCGGGCGGAGGCAGAGGTGCGATCGCTCAACGACGAATTACAGGTGGTGAACGAAGAACTGCGCCTGATTAACGAGGAACTCGAACAGCGTGTTGCCCAACGCACTCAAGCCTTACAAACAACAAATCAAGAACTCGAACAAGAAATTCAAGAGCGGATTCGTACGGCAGAAGCACTCCGTCAAAGTGAACAGCGATTTCGAGACCTGGTAGAAACCACCAACGACTTAGTGTGGGAAGAAGACGCTCAATACACCATCACCTACATCAGTCCGCAATGCCAAGACATTTTAGGCTATGCCCCTGAAGAACTCATTGGGCAGAGCGCTCTGGAGTTGATTGCGACCGATGAGCAGGAGTTTCTCAGGCAGGATAATGAACGTACCAATCGGGAAGCCCGAGCGACCTATGAAGTGTGTGTACGCCACAAGGACGGTCACCGGGTCATTCTCGAAAGCAACCAGGTCAGCTTATTTGATGAAAATGGCGAATTTATTGGCTGTCGAGGCATTGATCGGGATATCACAGCTCGGAAGGAAGCTGAAGAGAAGTTACGACGCTATGAACGCATTGTTTCAGCCACAACCGATGGAATTTCACTGGTCGATCGCAATTATGTTTATCAGATTGTCAATCAAACCTACTTAAATCGCCACGGGCAAGCCCTTGAAGACATCATCGGTCAGTCGGTTGATGATTTATTCAGTCAAGAATTCTGTGAACAGAGGATTCGCCCCAATCTGGATCGCTGTTTTACGGGAGATGTAGTGCAGTACGAAGCATGGATTGATTTTCCTATCGCTGGACGGCGCTACGTCAGCGCGAATTATTCGCCTTATGTTGAAATCGATGGCTCGATTACTGGCGCAGTGGTTAGCACTCGCGACATTACTGAATTGAAACAGGCTGAACTTGCGCTCCGTGAAAGTGAAAGTCAGCTCCAACAAATTTTTGACAACGTTCACGACGTTTTCTTTCTCAAAGACTTTGAGACGGGTCAAACGATTTTTATCAATTCTGCCTTTGACACTCTGTTTCAGATTCCAAGACAAGAGGTTTACGAACGACCTCAATGGATTAACCAGGTACATCCTGACGATCTCGACCACGTTCTAGCCATACTTCAAGAGCGCAATACCAACCCTGCGATCGGGGCGGCCTTTGGTGATATGGAGTACCGAATTATTCGTCCTGATGGTTCGGTGCGCTGGATCTGGAACCGCACCTTCCCCATTCGCAATGAAGCAGGTGAGGTTTATCGATTTTCAGGTATCAACACTGACATCACCGAGCGAAAAGAAGCAGAGCAGGAAAATCTTCTTCTCAGTGAACGTCTTGAGTTTCTTTTAGCCTCCAGCCCTGCCGTGATTTACAGTTGTGAGGCCACTGGTGCTTACGATGCCACCTTTATCAGTAAGAACGTTGCAGTGACCTTGGGCTATTCACCTGAGGATTTTTTGCAAACTCCTTCCTTCTGGGCAAATGGCATCCATCCTGACGATGCCCCCCGGATTTTTGCCGAATTGTCGCCACTCTTTGAGTTCGACATGCATCGGCATGAGTATCGGTTTTTGCATCATGACGGCCATTATGTTTGGTTGCGTGACGAGCTTAAACTAGTGCGAGATGCGGATGGACGGCCCCTTGAAATTGTTGGGTGCATGATGGACATCACCAATCGCAAACACGCTGAAGAAGCGCTGCAAGAAAGCGAAGCCAAGAATCGTGCCCTGATCAATGCCCTACCCGATCTCGTCATCCGCATGAGCCGCGATGGAATATATTTGGACTTTTTCTCAACTGACGCCTTTCGAGTGATTGGAACTCGGGACTTAATCGGCAAATCGGTCACAGAAGGGAGTCTTCCCTCTCATCTCATTCAACAGCGGATCGATGCGGTTCATCGTGCACTCGACACGGGAGAGATCCAAATTTATGAGCAAGACGTGCCAATTGATGGCGATCGCCAAATCGAAGAAGTCCGCGTAGTAGCCTGCGACGATGATTCTGCCCTTTTGATCGTTCGAGATATCACCGATCGAAAACACGTAGAAGACGCCCTGCGCCAGAGCGAACGCCGCTATGCCACGCTGACCGAAATGGCTCCTGTGGGCATCTTCCGCTTCGATGCCGAGGGTCGGTGTGTTTACCTCAATCCTCGCTGGTATGAACTGACTGGCTTGCCAGAGGGTGAAGGCGAAGGAGACGGGTGGATGCAGGCGTTGCATCCAGAGGATCGCGATCGCCTACTCGCATGCACCAAACACGCCTATGAGCAACGGCTCCCGTCGCGCAATGAAGGCCGCCACTTGCAACCGGATGGGAGCATCACCTGGTTCGACTGTCAGATGGCCCCCGAACTGGATGCAGATGGCACATTTCTGGGATACGTAGGCACAGTCTCAGATATGACCGAACGCAAACAGGCTGAAGAATCCCTCAGAATCAGTGAAGAACGCTTGAGAACCTTGATCAACGCCCTCCCCTTTGGCGTTTGGGCCTACGATGCGGGCAATCGCGTCATTCTACAAAATCCGGTCGATGTGGCTCGCTTTGGAAACGTGATAGGACGCCACATTAACGATTTAGAGGATGTGTCGGGGTTAATTGATTCCTATTGGGAAGTCAAGCGACGGTGTCAACTCGAAGAGAGCGTCTCTACAGAAACAACGGCCACTGTTCAGGGTGAAGAACGCTCATTTTTACGCATTTCATCTGCCTTGCCCGATCAGAATGGAGAGATGGGTTTGCTGGGCGTCGCCATTGATATCACCCAGCAAAAGCAGGCAGAACTGGCTCTACGCAACAGTGAGCATCGCTATTCTACCCTTGCAGAATCGTCACCTGTGGGGATCTTTCGATTTAATGCTTCAGGCCAGTGCATCTACGTCAATTCTCGGTGGT
>JAYKJC010000718.1:0-2575 GCA_035285885.1 Leptolyngbyaceae cyanobacterium
CCTTTCAGCCCATTGATCAACCGTTGTGGGTCAAAATTGTGGTGACTGGAACTGGGCTCGGGCTGATTGGGGCGGAACTGTGGTGGTTTGTGCTGAGTAAGCCTGGATCACCTAAATCAGGTAAGGAGTAACACGCTAATCCGAGTAAAGTTATCCGCCTGTGTAAGCTTCGATGGGTTCTTTGATGAACCGAATATAGAGATGACGGAAGGTTGATTTGACTACACGGGGAAGCCCAAAGTCGATGGGCACCAGTCGATCAGGCAGTTTCCAGTCGGGGCAAGCGAGTTCGTCTGGATGACAGAGGGGAAACTGAATCGCGGTGAGGTCAGAACAGAGCCCCATCGCTTGGGATGCTCGAATGGTGGGAACATCGTCTGGTTTCGCACCCAGGATATCAATCAGCGTGCGGTCGAGGGCGAAAACATCGGTAGATGCGGCTAAGCAGCCCAGAAGCTTGGGTTCACCGCCACTGGGGCCGTTGCCTTCATGGCCGATGATGCCGTCTACAAGGGTCAGGTCAGGGGCGATCGCCCGCGCCGTTTCCACCAACATGCGACCAAACTTATCCCGGTCTTTTCCTGCTTCCATGTGCCACCAGGCTTTCATCTTGCCCGGAACACAGCCAAACAGGTTTTTTACGCCGAGGGTCAGCGTGAGCTGCACATGGGACTTCACCTTCGGTAAGTTAATCACCACATCGGCGTTCATCGCCTCTTTGCACAGTCGCAGATGATTAAACTCGTCGTTGACCGTATCGTATCGCTTGCCGCTGAATTCTTTGATAGGAACGTTGAGTTTTTCAAGCCAGGGTAAGTATCCATTCGCTTTGGCAACTCCGTGGGCACTGCCAAAGGCGGGACTGTCGCCTAAGAAGGGCTGTCCTCCTGCTTCAATCACCAGTTGCGCCACGCAGTACACCAGCTCAGGACGGGTAGTGCATTCTTTGGTGGGACGAGAACCCGTGAGTAAGTTAGGCTTCAGCAGAACGCGATCGCCCGGTTTTACAAGTGCGCCCATGCCGCCCAACGGTTCGAGCACCGCTTCGATGGACTGACGCAGGGAATCGACCTCATAGGTTTCAGCACGAATCAGGCTGACCACCGCAGCCGATGACAGTGCATGTGACAGGACATCTAAGGATGTTGAAGCTGATGGGGGAGAAGTTGGCATAGAACTACACATCGAATAGAGTTGACTCTCAACACGATAGGCGGGCAAAGGTCATCAATGCCCAGGGTCAAGCATGCCCGTTCGACTGACTAGCGAGCCCGACTAAGAGCCGTCACCCGATCCACATCCATGAGCACATCTTCTCCATGGAGCTGCGTCAGTGGCGGCTTCATTTCGACCTTGATGACGTTATCGACGTTAATGAAAACGCTCTGCTCTGGCAAATGCAGCACCCACCAATCTTTCTTCAACATATGACGGACTTGCACCTGGAAGCCCTGATGGGTCGAGGCTGTCGTTTCTAACGAACTATTGACGGTGAAAGTTTCGTTTCGGCCATCAATGTAGTAAAAGGTCAATTCACTATAGGTCGAATCCCCGAAGGTGGGGTCGCTAAAGGCTGCTTCACTCTGCATCAATCTTCTCTCCAATTTGGGTGACGATGTTGAATAGTTCTATTTAACGCCTAAACCGAGAAATCAACCAACTCGTGTAAGTGTTTGTGTACCCCTTCATACGAGATGCGACGAACATCTTACAGTCCTTGAATTTGGCTCATTTTATCGAGGTCAAGCACCTGCTGGAGCGTTGCTTCATCCATCAATTCTTTTTCGAGAACGAGCTGACGAAGGGATTTTCCGGTTTCCAGAGATTCTTTGGCGATCGCCGCTGCATTCAAATAGCCAATGTGGGTGTTGAGTGCCGTGACCAGGGCCAAACTTCCTTCGGCGTAGGCCAGACAGCGGTCTTTGTTAACGGTAATGCCGACAATACATCGTTCCGTCAACGCACCGATGGTGTTGCCCAGAATTTCAATGCTGTGGATGAGGTTGTAGGCAATCAGCGGCATCATCACATTCAGTTCGAGCTGTCCCGCCTGGGCGGCAAGGGCGATCGCACTGTCATAGCCCATCACCTGAAAACACACCATCGAGGTCATTTCAGCCATCACAGGATTGTATTTTCCCGGCATAATGGACGATCCTGGTTGCACGGGGGGAAGCTGAATTTCCTTGAGTCCTGTTTTGGGGCCAGAATCCATCAGGCGAAGGTCGTGAGAAATCTTGGCGCAGTCCTGAGCGAGATTGCGCAGAGAACCCGATACGTTGACGAACGGAGCCATGCTTTGCATCGCCGCCATGGGATGAGGCGCAGGCTGTAACGGTTTCTTGATGAGGGTTCCGAGAACGTCAGCTACACGGGTTCGATACTGGGGATGGGTGTTGAGCCCCGTTCCGGCGGCACTTCCCCCCAGTCCCAACTGCATCAAATCCTCGGCGGCCTGTTGAATGCGGCGATGATGGTCGCTGAGAATCTGTGCCCACGCCCGGAAGCCTTCACCCACCCGCACCGGAACCGCATCCTGTAAATGGGTACGCCCTGACTTGACGATGTTCTGGAA
>JAYKJC010000719.1:0-4938 GCA_035285885.1 Leptolyngbyaceae cyanobacterium
TCCGCCTGGGCAGTCCCCATCTGTCTTTTGAACAGATCGTTGATGCCTGTCGCATTACAGGAGCCGATGACTTTATCGGCCAGCTTCCGGATGGGTATCAGACCATTCTGGGAGAATTTGGCTCGAATCTATCGGGGGGACAGCGGCAACGGCTGGCGATCGCCCGTGCCCTGACCCACAATCCACCCATTCTCATTCTGGACGAATCGACCGCTGGCCTTGACCCCGCCAGCGAAGCCCAACTGCTCGACAAACTGCTCTGGCATCGTCGTGGCCAGACGACCCTGTTGATTAGCCATCGACCCCAGGTGATTTGCTTAGCCGACGATATTGTATTTATGGAGAACGGATCGCTAAAACTTCACGGCACCCTGGACGATTTGCGGGCGATCGCCGGAGACCATTTGGATTTTTTGGTGACATAACCCATGAACGACCCTGTGAACGAATCTCCCTTCTCTCTGGCCACCCATCCCTTGTCTCCTGATGAATTTTTGCCCCCGGTGAGCCGCTGGACGACCCTCGGCGGAGCCATTCTCATTAGTGCCGTAGGAGCAGCGGTGATATTGGCCACCACCCTGCGGTATAACATCACCGTCAAGGCTCCAGGGGTTGTTCGTCCCAGTGGCGAGCTGCGTTTAGTTCAGGCTGAGCGAGACGGCACCGTCGTTGAAATTGCCGTTTCGGCCAATCAGTCTGTGCAGCGGGGAGAGGTGATCGCCAGGCTCAACACGGCTCCGCTCGAAACCCAACAGCGCCAGCTTGAAGGCACCCTCCAGCAAAGTCAGGTACAGCTGGCTCAGATCAATGCGCAACTTCAACTCATGGACGCCCAGATTGAGGCAGAAGGGCGATCGCTCGACCAGGAAATAGCCGTCGCCCAGTCAGAAGTGAGCCGCAGCCAACAAGAATCTGACGAGCAGCAGGCCACGACCCAGGCCAATTTAGACGAAGCAGAAGCGAACCTTGCCTTTGCCCGCAGCGAAGTGCGCCGCTATGAGCAATTGGTGGACTCTGGAGCCGTAGCGCAACTCCAGCTTGAAGAAAAACAGGCGGCTGCCCAAGCCGCTGAAGCCCAGGTTGCCCGTGCCCGGTCAGCTCTCAACCCCAGCCGAGCCCCAGTGGCGATCGCCCAGGATCGGCTCACCCAAGAACAGTCCCGTCGTCGCGCTATCCTCGCCACCCTCACCCGCGAACGGGAATCTCTGGTGCAGCGTCAATCGGAACTGGAGGCTCAGGTTCTCGCGGATCAGCAGGCTCTCCAACAAACAGAGTTAGATCTGCAAAAGATGATGATTCGTGCGCCCCACGACGGCATCATTCACCAACTCGCCCTCCGAAATGTCAACCAGGTGGTGCAAGCCAGCGAGACCCTAGCGGCGATCGCCCCCACCACCGAGGGCTTGACCATTCGAGCAAGAGTGGCCCCCCAGGACATCGATCGAGTTGAGCAAAATCAGCCTGTTCAGATGCGGGTTTCTGCCTGTCCCTATCCAGACTTTGGCACCCTCAGCGGCACGGTAACAGCCATTTCTCCCGATGCGATCGCCAACCCCACTGAAGCGCCTGCCACCGAGACATCGATCTCAAATTTATCCACGACCCCGCGCTACTATGATGTCACCATCCAACCCGACACAACTCAGATGGGCAAGGGCGATCGCCCTTGCCGACTGCAACCTGGGATGGAGGTCGAGGCCAGCATTATTTCTCGCCAGGAATCCGTCATGGAGTTCATTCTCCGGAAGGCCCGCCTCATTACCCAAACCTGACGTGATCCAAACCTGATATGACCCAAACCTTCATTCCTTCGGGATGGATTTGAGAACTTTGCCAAGTCGTGTAATCCAAACATTGCCTCAACCTCCTGCCAGAACATGAGTGGAGATTTATAGACCACAATTGTTTCAATCAATTCTACTGATGCTAATTGAAAGACTTCTCTACATTTAACGGGCTGAATATGTCAGCATAGTTGAGCGTACCTCGATTTAGACACTCTGCCATGACTGTTGCTCCTGTTTCTGTTGCTAGCCCTGCGATTCCCACCGAGCGCGAGTGGAAGGCGATCGCCCGCGATTTCGAAGCCGTAGTCGGCAAGCGAGGCGTAGTGCGCCGCAAGGAAGAACTCCTGGTATATGAATGTGATGGACTCACCAGCTATCGTCAGCGTCCGGCGTTGGTGGTGTTGCCCCGGACGACAGAGCAGGTGGCAGAAGCGGTTAAGGTGTGCGATCGCCACAATGTTGCCTTCATTGCGCGAGGAGCCGGAACTGGACTCTCCGGTGGAGCACTGCCCATTGAGCATTGTGTGCTAATCGTAACGGCACTGATGAATAAGGTGCTGGAGGTTGACTTAGAGAACCAGAGGGTCGTCGTTCAGCCAGGAGTCATCAACAACTGGGTCACTCAAACCGTGAGTGGAGCAGGATTCTACTATGCGCCTGACCCATCGAGTCAAAGCGTGTGTTCCATTGGCGGCAACGTTGCCGAGAATTCTGGAGGCGTCCACTGCTTGAAGTATGGCGTCACCACGAATCACGTGATGGGGCTGAAGCTGGTGTTGCCGGATGGCTCGATTGTGGATGTAGGCGGAAAGGTTCCTGAAATGCCGGGGTATGACTTGACCGGGATCTTTGTGGGTTCTGAGGGAACGTTGGGGATTGCCACGGAAGTGACCCTCAAGATTCTGAAAGCACCCGAGTCGATTTACGTGGTGCTGGCGGATTTTGAGAGCGTCGAAGCGGCGGGACAAACTGTCTCAGACGTAATTGGTGAAGGCATCATTCCCGCTGGCATGGAAATGATGGACAACTTCAGCATCAATGCCGTTGAAGACGTGGTGAAAACCAACTGCTATCCCCGCGACGCCACAGCCATTCTCCTGATTGAGCTGGATGGCACCGCAGTCGAGGTCACACAAAACATTCGGCTCGTAGAGAATATTTGTCGTAATAATGGGGCTCGCAGCATTCGCACAGCCACCGATCCGCAGGAGCGATTGACCCTCTGGAAGGGACGCAAAGCGGCTTTTGCGGCGATGGGAAAAATTAGCCCTGACTACTACGTTCAAGACGGGGTGATTCCGCGCACAACGCTACCCTATGTGCTGAAAGAAATTGAGGCTTTGAGCAAAAAACATGGCTACGCCGTAGCGAATGTCTTTCATGCAGGGGACGGAAACCTGCACCCGCTGATTCTCTATGACAACGCCGTTCCCGGTCAGCTTGAGACGGTAGAAGAACTGGGGGGTGACATTCTCAAGCTCTGTGTCAACGTCGGGGGCAGCATTTCAGGAGAACACGGCATCGGCGCAGATAAAAAGTGCTATATGCCAGAGATGTTCTCAGATGCGGATCTGGAAACCATGCAGCAGGTACGTACTGCGTTTAATCCCAAGGGCTTGGCGAATCCCAATAAGCTGTTTCCCACACCCAAGACCTGTGGAGAGGCGGCACGGGCTCAGTCTCAGCAGCAGTTTCCCGATGTGGAACGATTTTAGCGGTGGAAAGACTTCACGGCTTGATTGACTGACAAAACTCTTGTAACCCTGATTCTGCCATAGGTTGGGTAAAGCCCTTTGGGCATGGCTTCGCTAGAGCGGTAGCGTAACCCAACGCAATCATTACTAGAGCTACTCGTCTGATTGAGTTGTTGATTGCGATCGCCCTTTCAGCATGTGTTCTACCGAAAGTTCTAAACCAGGGAGAATTTTAGACTTGAGAAAGTCGCCCTTTCTTAACACTGCTTCTTCGTACAATCCATCAATCAGTGTCAGTACGGTCACTTTTTGTTGTTGAGGATCGACGATCCAATACTCAGGGATATCACGAGCCGCATATTCAGAACGTTTTTCACGATAGTCACGACTTGGGTTATCCGGACTCACAATCTCAACTGCCAGGAGAGGCGCATCATCAAGAATTGCACTCTCATGTAAAACTGCCTGGGATTGTGCCTCAGTCATTACCACTAAATCTGGAAGCCGAGACTTTCCTGACCCTGTCCGCACACCGTGAGAAAAAGAAGCGACTAGACTACCCTGCTTTTCACAATATCGATAAAGAACTGAGAAGAGAAACCCTGCAATGATGGCATGAATGCCTTGGGGTGGATTCATGGGAACTAGTAATCCGTTGACCAACTCGTAGCGAGCATCGGTACCATCGTCAAAGACGAGATATTCCTCAAATGTAAATTTTTGGGTAGGCGCTTGAACCACAGTCTACTCCCACTTCATCGAATGCCGAGCTTTTCCAAATGCTACCCAATCCACGGATTACTGCAACAAGAGACTGATCACCTGTGCCTCCCATTCTACCTTTTGCCTTGTGCCCCTCAAAACTGATGTTCGGCAACCCGTACTTTTGGAGAATTGCGATCGCCCACCTCTGTCCGCTAAATTAGCACTCGAAGGTAGAGAGTGCTAAACCTGCGACCACTCGCGTTGCTCATCCGAGTGATTCGAGCGTAGTCTTTTCAGGCGTCGTAGTCTCCGTCTTGAATTCTAGCGGACATTATGTACCAAACAGCATTCAAGTCAGGCTATCTTCAACAATTTTTTGATTGATTCTGCTGTTTTAGCCGATATTTCTAGGAGGACATGAATGGCAACGGTAAGCTTAGGTGTTTCAACGGTGAAGCCCCTCGGCGATCGCATCCTGGTGAAGGTGAGCGAAGCTGAGGAGAAAACGGCTGGTGGCATCATTCTGCCTGATGCGGCAAAGGAAAAGCCCCAGGTGGGTGAAGTAACGGCTGTAGGTTCTGGTAAGCGCAATGATGACGGTTCTTTTCAGACCATTGATGTGGCCGTAGGTGAGAAAGTGCTGTATTCCAAGTACGCCGGAACGGATCTGAAGATCGGCGGCGATGAGTATGTGTTGCTGCGTGAGCAAGACATTCTTGCCACTGTTGAATAGGTAAGTTACATGCCTTCTT
>JAYKJC010000720.1:0-18751 GCA_035285885.1 Leptolyngbyaceae cyanobacterium
ATATTCAGTCCTCTGTGTCGGTCATCAAATCATCCAAATCCCCACACAGACGCTGAAGATCTTGTCTCTGGCTTCGACGGGAAGGTTTGCGATAGCGCTTGGCCTCAAGCTTGGGCTCAAGCTGCTCCTCCCCATCTTCTCCTATTTTGACTTTATAGCCTGACTCATCGTCACCACGGTGCTTGAGTTGATCCTGATGGGCGATCGCATCATCCAGGAAACTTAAGTAGTGCTCGTAGCGTTCCCAATCACCTCGGACAACGCAGTTCGGTTCGTCCCGATGGAGGCAGTCGCTAAACTGACAAGTGCCCTGCGCTAAGCGGTGCCGTATTTCGGGAAAGCATTGGGCCAAATCCGTCGGACTCATATCAATATCAGGTTGATTGAAGCCTGGGGTATCCGCCAGGAGTCCTCCTTCTGGAAGACTGAAAAGCTCGACATGTCGGGTGGTATGGCGTCCACGCCCGAGCTTCCCAGAGACGCTTCCCACGGGGAGATCAATATCAGCAATCAACGCATTCAGCAAACTCGACTTGCCAGTGCCAGACGGTCCAGACACAACCGTCATATGATTCTGGAGTCGAGCATACACAGGTTCAAAACTCGTGTTTTTCTTAAGACTGAGAGCAATGGGAGAATAGCCCCAGGTTGCTATGCGATCGCCCCACATCTTAGCCATCTCTGGTGAGACTAAATCGGCTTTGTTCAATCCGACGAATACTGACATTTGAGTCGATTCCGCCTTAACAAGAAATCGACTGAATTGAATGGGATCAGGATCAGGCTGAGCCAAGGCAAACAATAGGAAAACCTGATCGGCATTCGCTACAGGTGGACGATCGAGTTCCGTCCGACGGTCCAGGACATCTGCAATGGCCCCCCGTCTATCTGCCCAATCTGGTTCCTCAATGATGACGCGATCGCCCACACACACAGCCTGTCGAATCTTTTTGAGACGAGCTCTGCGGGTGCATAACAACAAACCTGATTCCAAGTCTACAGAAGACGTATTCTGTCCACTATCTTGAGGAACAGTATCTAGTTTGACTCGGTAATAATTGGCTTGCGTCGCCAATACCGTCCCGATGAGTCGTTGGGACGTGTTTATCGAGATTGGCCGCGCAGCTTGCTGTATACCCTGATGCTCGTCCGTCATACTTCGCCTGGGCAGCGGACATGCAAAGCAAAAAAATCAGCACTGGGTAAAATTTGCTCCACAACATAGCCTGCCATCGTCAAACTATCAGGAACCTGCTCAATCGGCTCACCCGCATCAAGCCAGACCTCTAGACGTTGGCCAGGAAGCATCTTTTCCAAACGTAGCTTCGTGCGAACAAAATTAATAGGACAGGGCGTTCCCCGCAAATCCAATCGTTCAGTCGGTATTGGCTTGGCTGAAGAGTCACTCATCCGCGAAACAACCCTCCTAGAAAGCCTTCAATCCCTCCTCCTTTACCTGTCCGTGCTCCGTTGATCTCAACCAGCTTTTCAAGGAGTTCTCGCTCTTCTGAGCTAATTTTTGTCGGAATTTTGATCCGAACCGTAATTAAGTGATCGCCACGACTTACAGGATTGCCGAGACGCGGAACTCCACGATTGTCGAGAGTGATCACAGTGTCGGGTTGAGTTCCAGCAGCAATCGTCATTTCCTGTGGACCGTCTACTGTGTTTACTTCTAAACGGCATCCCAATATGGCTTGAAGATAGCTGACTTCAATCTCAGACAGGATATTAATTCCATCCCGCTTAAATTCAGAATCTTCGCTAACAAATAAATAAACATACAGGTCGCCCGGTGGCCCACCTCGCTTACCTGCATCACCTTCATTGGAAACCCGAAGGCGCGTTCCATTATCCACACCAGCAGGAATGGTAATCTTCAGCTTCTTTGTCTCATTCTTTTGCCCACTGCCACCACACACGTCACATTTTTGCTCGATCATCTGCCCTGTACCGCTACAGGTAGGGCAAACCGAGACTTGCGTAAAGCTACCAAACGGCGTACGAGTTGCCCGTCTAACTTGTCCACCACCCCCACAGGTCGAGCAGTTCACTGGGCTTGTCCCCGGTTTGGCTCCCGTGCCTCCGCAGTTCGAACACGTTTCTAGGTGACTGATGCGTATTTCCTTATCACCCCCAAATACGGCCTCTCTGAAATCCAGCTTGAGATCCAGTCGTAAATCATCTCCACGAACAGGTCCACTGCGCCGACGGGTTTGCTGCCCCATGCCCCCCGAAAAGCCACTGAAGAAACTTTCGAAGATGTCTGCAAACCCACCAAAGTCACCAAAATCTTGAAAACCTTGCCCGGCAGCAGACCCAACTCCGGCTTCACCAAAGCGATCGTAGCGCGCACGGATTTCAGGTTCAGATAGAACTTCGTAGGCTTGATTAATTTCTTTAAAGCGCTCCTCAGCACCAGGCTCCTTGTTCACATCCGGGTGATACTTCCGAGCTAACCGACGGTACGCACGCTTAATTTCATCTTTGTCAGCGTTTCGAGCGACACCTAGAATTTCGTAAAAATCGCGAGCCATATAGCACTGCTTCAGTCAATTGACAGGGGTGAACAGCAAGGTCAGAGGGTGAAGCCTCAATTGTCACAGCTCAATGGCTATGAGAAATAAAACCAATAATTACTTAAAGATCTGATTTTCAAAGATCTTACGAGATTACCACCCCACTATTTAGATGGGTGAGATGGGCATACAGAAAGCTAACGCTTCTGACCTATCACCTTATATCCTAAACCAAACTACTCGACAGATTCGTAATCAGCAGTAACGGTTTCATCTCTTGCAAAATCAAACTCGTCATCCTCTTCTGTAGGATAGCTTGGTTGAGAGTAACCGTTCATATCAGAAGTCTCGACATCTTCGTAAGAATCGTAGCCGGAACTCATTGCATCGTAGCTATTCCCACTGCTGTTCTCGTATATTCGCTGCCCAATCAACAAGACAACATCATCAAACGCTTTCATTTTTTCCTGAATAGCGTCAGGATCTCGAGCGGCGATCGCCGCATTCATTTCCGCAATGCGTTCATTGGCCTGAGCCTTCAAGTCATCGGAAACATATTCCCCATTGTCTCGAATGGTTGCACCATAGCTGGATATCTTTGTGTCAACTTGGTTCTTCAAAAGCACCAATTGCCGACGTTTAATATCTTCCTCTCGGTAGACTTCTGCTTCTTGCCTCATACGTTCAAGTTCAGCAACGCTCAACCCGCCTGTGTCGCTGATACTAATACTCTGTTCACGATTGGTTCCCTTATCTCGGGCAGAAACTTGGAGGATGCTGTTGACATCAATTTCAAACGAAACCTCAATTTGCGGCACGCCACGGGGTGCTGGGGGAATTCCGGTTAGCTCAAACTTGCCTAAGCTCTTATTATCTTTGGCCATCGCACGTTCACCTTGGAGAACGTGAATTTCAACTGAGGTTTGACCATCCGTCGCCGTTGAGAAAGTCTGAGTTTTGCTGGTGGGAATGGTCGTATTTCGCTCAATAATCTTCGTGAAGACTTCACCGAGTGTCTCAATGCCCAAAGAAAGAGGAGTCACATCAAGAACAATCATTCCTTTGTCGCTCAATTCCCCTCCAATCATTCCAGCTTGAATAGCAGCTCCCAAAGCGACTGCTTCATCCGGATTGACCGACTTGTCAGGTGTTTTTCCTCCAAAAAAGTCTGTAATTGCTTGCTGAACCGCAGGAACTCGCGTCGATCCACCCACTAGAACAATGCGATCAATGTCATCTGGTTCCAGCCCTGAATCTTTCAATGCTTGTTGAACAGGCTCCAACGTTCCTTCGATGAGAGAATTTACCAATTCCTCAAATTTTGCACGACTCAACTCCATTTCCAAGTGCTTAGGTCCGGTGTCATCAGCCGTTATAAATGGCAAATTGATGGAAGTTGTTAGCATACTAGACAACTCAATCTTTGCCTTCTCCGCTGCTTCACGAAGACGTTGGAGAGCCATTTTGTCACTGGAGAGATCAACGCCTTCCTGTGTACGAAAAGCTTCGATCATCCACTGAACGAGGGCATTGTCAAAGTCATCTCCACCTAAATGATTATTACCTGACGTTGCCTTCACTTCAAATACATCATCGCCAAGCTGTAAGACAGAAACATCAAACGTTCCACCCCCCAAGTCAAACACCAAGATGACCTGGTCTTGATCCTGTTTATCAAGACCATAGGATAGGGCGGCCGCTGTTGGCTCGTTAATAATCCTTGAAACCTTCAAGCCTGCGATGGTTCCGGCATCTTTTGTCGCTTGTCTTTGCGCATCTGTAAAATAGGCCGGAACCGTAATTACTGCTTCGTCCACGGTTTCGTTTAGATAACTTTCTGCATCCTGCTTAAGCTTTTGCAAGATCATTGACGAAATTTCTTGAGGCGTATGGACATTCCCCCTGATTTCGACATCAACGGTGCTGTCTTTGCCTTTGACGCACGTATAGGGAACGCGCTTACGCTCTTCTTCAGTGTCTGCCCACCGACGACCAATAAATCGCTTGATGCTGAAGACAGTATTTTCGGCGTTTGTGACGGCTTGTCGCTTAGCAAGCTGACCCACGAGGCGCTCACCAGACTTACCAAAACCCACAATACTGGGCGTTGTGCGTCCTCCCTCAGAGTTGGAAATCACAACGGGTTGCCCGCCTTCCAGAACAGCGACGCAGCTATTTGTTGTGCCAAGATCAATACCGATGACTTTTCCCATGGTTACTGGCTGTAGAGCATGATGACTGTTTTCAGAAGCAATCAACGATTGATGTCAGTTCAAAGGACAAAATCGATAAAACTTCACCAAATGATTCTCAATTAAGTATTCCTCAATTTTACGGGAATCTATCAAAGTTCCTAATTTTGAATCATATATTTGGATTTTACAGATGAGTCGTCGAGTTTCCGAACACTACTAATCGAGCCAGAAGATGACGACTCCACAAGAGCCGCGTTACATCAATTTAATCGATTTCTCCCTAATGAGACAGCCGAACTCCTAACAATACCTCTTTTGAAACCGAGACTCTAAGCTTTGCACTCTCTGATGGTTTTCAGCATTAAATCGGCAGCATTAAATCGGCAGCCTTTTGTGTAGAAGCAAGGTAAACCTTAAGACTCTTCCTCTGCTTGAGGAGGTTGCCCCGGATCTCCTTCTTGTTCTTCAGGTTCAGCAGCAACCTTGACCATCGCATGTCGAATCACGCGATCGCCCAACATATAGCCCCGCATCAATTCTTCGAGAACGGTTCCTTCAGGATGCTCTGCTGTTGGTTCTCGCATCACAGCTTCATGCAACGCTGGGTCAAAGGGATTGCCTTCAGCTCGCATTGGAGAAACTCCAACTCGTTTCAGACAATCGACTAACTGCTTATACACGCTTTGATAACTTTTGTGAATATTCATCTCAGCGTCAGTCTGAGGCTTGATCTGAGAACGAGCCCGCTCAAAGTTATCCACAACTGGCAGCAGTTCAGTAAGGGTAGAGCACTTCACCGATTGCTCCATGTCTTCTCGCTCTTTTTGAGTACGCTTACGAAAATTCTCGAAATCTGCGTACATTCGAGTGTATTTGGATTCTTGATCCTCAAGCTGAGTCTTTAGTGCTGTGATTTCTTGTTTAAGAGCCTCGGCAATCGCCTGGGAGGCTTCACTCTCCAAGGAAGATTCTGCATGCGCTGGAGCATCAACCACATCGACGAATCCTTCATCATCGTCTTCGAGTTCAGCCTCAGCCCAAGTCGGTGACTCAGTGGGCTGCTCTACATTGTCCGAACTTGGGACTTCGGAGATCTCTGGCTCAGACATATTATTTTCGAAGTTCGACTCAGGATTCCTATCAGCGTCTTGATTCTGATTCAATGACATATCCTCTGTTGACTTCTCTTGATCTACTGATTTCTCTGTATTTCCACTCATATATGCTTTATTCTCCGCCTTCAAGGAGTCAGTCGGGAACTCTAAGTCCAGGCCATTTCATTTTAGTTAATCTCGCTGATCAGTTAGTCTTGCTGATCTAATCACTATCCTACACAGGATAAAGATGTGCTCCAACCCCAACCTGTAGGGCTTGAGTCGTTCTCGACGCTTGACTCATTAACACGTCATTTCACAGGCTTTAGTTCACGCCTGTTTTACGAGCGATATCATATTGTAATTAATATCTTAAAGTAAGGGGGTAAAGCTGTATGGATGATGTGCGGTTAACCGCCCGTTTGGTTTGCGTTGCTTTTCAGAAACTTCAAGAGTGATTCGATGGACTACCGTTTTTGAAAATCTTTGATGGTTGACACCATCGTAGGGATATTTGGGTATCGGCGTAATTTGTACGCTCAGTTATCCTCACCGATTACCATCAGCACAGGTAATGAGGCATACTGCACTTGGGAAGATAAAAATGATTTAAATGCATATATTCTGATTTCACACCCCCGAATCTAAGCATTGACGCTATATTTCATCAAAAATTCGGGAACAATACGTCTACATTGAGACCCAATCTTATATCTGGCTATGTCCAACTCCTCATCGTCACCCCGTCGCGCTCTCGTCGTTCAAAATAAACTGTCGCCCTTTGGGAACAAGCTAGTCGAGTCTGGCTTTGTTGATGTTGAACAGATGCAGCAGGCATTAGTCGAAAGCCGGAAGTCCGGGCGATCGCTCATTGATGTTCTCCAAGACATTACAGGGAAAGAAGTATCTGCTGAACTCGTTCGTCAATACAAGAAGCAGCAGCTTTTCGAACTCAAGATTCTGTACGGCGTAGAATCTCTAGACATCGAGCTTAATGAAATTCCGACCGCTCACATCAGTGAGTTGATTGACACCCTGGTTCCCGTTGACACCTGTCGGCGCTACAAGCTAGTTCCAATCCAGAGAAATGATGACGCTAAGCCGCCATCCGTGCTGATTGCAATGGTTAACCCAGACAATCTCGCCGCACAGGATGACTTAAATCGAATCTTGCGCCCTCAAGGATTGACTCTGAGCCGCATGGTAATCACGCCCGATGATTACCAGCGTCTTATTTCCATCTATCTAGACGAACAGGTTGAACGGCAAAAGCAAGAAGCTCAGCAATCCCGCGTGGATGTGAGTTCTGACCTCGAAGGGTTGGAATACCTGGAACTTGGCGAGCCAGATGATGAGGGCGAGGCTGACCTGAATGTTGATGATGCTGAAGCTGCGCCTGTTATCTCATTGGTGAATAAGATTCTGGTCAAAGCACTACAGTCTGGTGTTTCAGATATTCACGTTGAACCTCAAGAAGAAAACTTGCGAATTCGTTTCCGCAAAGATGGGGTACTTGCAGAAGCATTTGACCCCTTACCTAAGAAGATCGTGCCTGCGGTTACCGCACGTTTTAAAATCATTTCGAATTTGGATATCTCTGAGCGACGGTTGCCTCAAGATGGTCGAATTCGCCGAATCTATGATGGGCGAAAAGTTGACTTTCGTGTCAACACGTTGCCTAGCCGATATGGAGAGAAAGTCTGTCTTCGAATTTTAGACAACTCTGCAACCCAGCTTGGGTTAGACAAGTTGATTACCGATGAGGCTTCTCTCAGGATTGTCCAAGAAATGGTTGCCCGTCCCTTTGGCCTGATTTTGGTGACGGGGCCGACCGGGTCAGGAAAAACGACCACCCTATATTCTGCCCTGGCTGAGCGAAACACCCCAGGCGTCAACATCAGTACTGCCGAAGATCCGATTGAATACTCGCTGCCGGGAATTACCCAGGTTCAGGTGATTCGGGAAAAAGGAATGGACTTTGCCTCGATTCTTCGGGCATTTCTTCGTCAGGATCCAGATGTCATTCTGGTGGGTGAGACCCGCGACCGTGAAACTGCTAAGACTGCAATTGAAGCCGCACTGACCGGACACCTCGTCTTAACGACTCTGCACACGAACGACGCAGCAGGGGCGATCGCCCGACTCGATGAAATGGGAGTTGAGCCCTTTATGGTTTCCGGTGCTCTGATTGGCGTCCTGGCACAGCGTTTGATGCGACGGGTATGTAGCGACTGCCGCAAGTCCTACAATCCGACACCCGAAGAACTCGCTCGTTTTGGACTTTCGACGTCTGGCAGTTCTGGTCACACCTTCTATAAGGCGAAATCTCTAACGACAGAAGAAATTCATGTGGCTCGACAGAGTGGCGACCTGTGTGCAAAATGTGGCGGGAGTGGCTACAAAGGTCGATGTGGCGTGTACGAAATCATGCGAGTGACTGAAACGCTTCAAACCCTGATTACAGAAGGAGCTCCCACTGAGCGCATCAAAGAAGTTGCAGTCGAAGAAGGCATGAACACACTGTTGGCATACAGTTTGAACCTGGTTCGACAAGGATTGACAACCCTTGAAGAAGTAGAGCGAGTTACGTTCACCGATACAGGGCTTGAATCAGAGCTAAAAGCAAAGCGGAAAAGCTCACTCATCTGTAGTACCTGCGCTGCCGATTTGAAGCCAGAATGGTTAGACTGCCCCTACTGCACCACTCCTCGATTTCAGGAGGATGAAGAACCTGCCGCAACTGCGAATAGTTCAGCATAGTGTTGCGAGGCAAGATGCCTGGTTAATGGAGGGTCGCCATCTGTCAGCAATAAGATACAGGCAGTCTGATAGCCCATAAACGTATTACCTTTTTTATTGATACCTACTTGCTCTAACCGTACATTTCAATATCCATAAGGAGAATAACCACATGGAAATGATGATCGAAGACCTAATGGAACAGCTGGTTGAAATGGGAGGATCAGATTTACATTTGTCGGCGGGTCTTCCTCCTTATTTTCGAATTAGCGGTAAGTTGACTCCAATTGGAGACGAGCCTTTAACATCTGAGCAGTGTCAGCGTCTGATTTTCAGCATGCTCAACAACACCCAACGAAAAAATTTGGAGCAAACCTGGGAGTTGGACTGTTCCTACGGCGTCAAGGGGTTGGCACGATTTAGGGTCAATGTTTATAAGGATCGGGGCACTTATGCAGCGTGCCTTCGAGCCCTCAGTTCTAAAATTCCTAACTTCGACAAGTTGGGGTTACCAGACGTAGTGCGTGAAATGGCCGAAAAGCCCCGTGGGTTAATCTTGGTGACTGGTCCGACAGGATCAGGAAAAACGACCACGCTCGCAGCCATGATTGACCTGATCAATCGAACTCGGGCGGAGCACATTTTGACCGTAGAAGACCCCATTGAGTTCGTGTATGAGCCGATTAAAAGCCTGATTCACCAAAGACAATTAGGGGAAGACACAAAGAGTTTTGCCAATGCATTGAAAGCAGCGTTACGTGAAGATCCCGACATCATTCTGGTGGGTGAGATGCGTGACCTGGAAACGATTTCACTTGCTATTTCTGCGGCTGAAACGGGTCACTTAGTATTCGGTACTCTTCACACCAGTTCTGCGGCTCAAACGGTTGACCGGATGATTGATGTCTTCCCCGCTGATAAGCAGACACAGGTTCGCGTTCAGCTATCAAACTCGCTAGTTGCTGTCTTCAGTCAAACTCTAGTGTCCAAAAAGAATCCCAAACCTGGTGAGTTTGGTCGAGTGATGGCTCAGGAAATCATGATTGTTACACCCGCTATCTCTAACCTGATTCGAGAAGGAAAAACGTCGCAGATTTATTCAGCCATTCAGACGGGTGGTAATTTGGGCATGCGAACCCTTGAGAGAGTGCTGGCTGATTTGTACAAGGCTGGCACGATTTCCTTCGAGGCTGCGATGTCTAAGACATCAAAAACAGATGAACTTCAGCGTTTGATTAATGCTGGCGGTGCAGGTAGCTCAGGGAAAGCTCGCCAAGGTGCTGTGGCTGGCCGCCCTTAAGTGACTTTCAATATTGCAATGACCGTTAGCGCAATGTTTATCGATTTCTCATAGAGTTCACAGCTTGAGAGTCCACAGTGTGAGGAATGAATTTAGAGAGGTGATTGGGGGCGATCGCCCCTATCACTTCGTAAGGAGGTTACGTCGATAACATCGACACTGAGTTCATGTTTACCATCCATATCCCTGTGTGCTCTCCATTTTAATCATCAAGAATCATCAGAAGAGACCGCCAGAAACCTTGAATCATAGAGTTCCAAGGTTACACTGGAGTCTAGTTCTATTGTTGAATCGTTACTTGTGATAGCAGGTATTCGCCATGCCAACTTACGTCGTCAAAGCCCGAGATTCTAAGGGCAATCCCAAAAAGCAGAAGATCAGCGCAGCATCTCCCGCAGAAGCACGAACAGCACTGCGTGATCAAGGGTTATTTGTTCAGGATTTGAAAGAAGCCCAAACCTTTGACCCTAACAACATTGATTTAAGCGTTATCACCGACGCGATGACGAGCGTTACGGTTAAGGATAAGGCTATTTTCTCCCGTCAATTTGCGGTACTGATCAACGCGGGGGTCGCTATGGTTCGAGGGCTGGGGGTTTTGTCTGAACAATGTTCCAACCCAAAGCTCAAGAAGGCACTGATGGAAATTAATGCCGATGTTCAACAAGGAACGAACTTGTCGGATGCAATGCGTAAGCATCCGGCCTGTTTTGATGGTCTTTATGTGAGTATGGTTCAGGCAGGCGAAGTTGGTGGGGTTTTAGACGAGGTCATGAACCGTTTGTCTAAACTCCTTGAAGACATGGCTCGACTGAATAATCAGATCAAGTCTGCCATGACCTATCCAATTGCAGTCGGATTCATTGCAACAGCGGTCTTCATCGGGATGACCGTGTTTTTATTGCCCACATTCGCCAACATCTTTGAGGAACTGGATGCAGAGCTTCCAGTGTTTACTCAAATCATGCTGAACATCAGCGATTTTCTGAGAACACCTGCGTACGTAGTAGGGATCATTATTGCGATTGTGCTGCTGACGTTTGCTTATCAGCGATACTATGCCACCCGCGTTGGGCGAGAAACAATGGATCGCTTTTTCTTAAAGATGCCATTGTTTGGTGATTTGATTCAAAAAACAGCTGTTGCTCGGTTTTGCCGGACGTTTGGTTCTCTCTCGCGTTCTGGAGTTCCGATTTTGACAGCACTGGAAATTGTGCGTGATACGGCGGGTAATCAGGTGATCTCCAACGCAGTCGAATCTGCTCGACAAGAGATTCAAACGGGCGGCATGATTAGCCTTGCAATTCAGCGTGAGCAGGTTTTTCCGGCAATGGCGATTCAAATGATCAGCATTGGAGAGGAGACGGGTGAAGTCGATACCATGTTGATGAAAGTTGCAGACTTCTACGAGGATGAGGTTGAGCAGGCTGTGAAGGCACTGACCTCTATCATGGAGCCCATTATGATTGTCGTTCTTGGAGGCATGGTCGGGTCTATTCTTGTGGCCATGTACCTTCCGATGTTCAAGGTCATGGAAGCAGTGAATTAAGGGATTAGAAAGAGAATGCAATCCCGGATAAGTGAGTAGCGAGCTAAGTTTGCCGCTCATTTATCCGGGATTTCTAGGATTTTATTTTCACGCCAGTCCCTAAGCTATTTTGTTTAACCTGCTCACTGTTGTGTAACCGTCCCCTGAGCGGAGTCGAAGGGGACGGTTTGGCTGGGTTTTGGCTTTCATCCCTTCGGGAGACGCAATGCGAACGACGTCGCTCAGCCAGCGTAGTCCCTGGGACGGTTACACTGTTGTAGGTTACTAATTTGGAGAAGATCCAGAATGTCGCATATTCATTATTCTAAAATGCGACCGGATGCCGATCGCTTCTGATACTGCCCCATTCCTGCATGGCCAAGCCACTGATCGCCGTCCACAATCAACTGTCCTCGTAAGAACACTTTTTCTACTTTGCCCTTTACTTCTCGCCCTTCAAACAGGGAGTAATCGACATTGGAATGATGGGTACTCGCACTGAGGGTATGAGTTGCATCGGGATCAAAGATCACTAAATCGGCATCGCTGCCTGGGGCGATCGCCCCTTTTCTAGGAAACAAGCCGAACATCTTGGCTGGAGCGGTAGATACCAACTGAACAAAGCGATTGAGCGAAATCTTGCCCGTTTTGACACCTCCGTCGAACAGCAATGTCAGGCGGAACTCTACCCCTGGGGCACCGTTAGGAATCTTGGAAAAATCATCTCGCCCCAGTTGTTTGGACTGATAAAGGCCAAACAAATTTTCGTTGAAACAGAAGGGACAGTGATCGGTGGCAACAATTTGTAGATCGTCAAATCGCAACCCTCGCCAGAGCGCATGTTGACACTCATGATCCCGTAAGGGGGGAGTCATGACAAACTTTGCTGGGTCAAAATTAGGGCGATCGTATTCTTCTTCTGTCAAAAAGAGGTAGTGGGGACAGGTTTCGGCAAAGGCTGGGATACCGCGATCGCGCGCTTCGACTACCGCATCTAGAGCTTCCCTCGCCGAGAGGTGAACAATGTAGACAGGCACTTCAGCCAGTTCTGCTAACCGAATTACACGGTGAGTCGCTTCTCCTTCTAGAATTCGCGGACGGGTGAGGGCATGGTACTTCGGAGACGTATTGCCCTGCTCCAGCGCTTCCTCGATGAGTACCTGAATCACGCTGCCGTTTTCCGCATGAAGATTGACCATACCGCCATGACTTCCGGCCTTACGCATGGTCTTAAAAATGGCCGCATCATCCACCATCAACACGCCTGGATAGGCCATGTACATTTTGAAGCTAGACACTCCATCCTGTTCGATTAGGTCAGGAATTTCGGCCAGGGCTTCAGCGGTCACTTCTATCAGAATGGAATGGAAGCCGTAGTCAATGCAGCATTGAGGCTCAGCTGAGGCGAGGCGGCGATCGAGAGCCTTTTTTGGGGTCTCACCATAGTTTTGTTGGGCAAAGTCCACGATCGTCGTTGTGCCCCCAAACGCTGCCGATCGCGTTCCTGTTTCAAACGTGTCACACGTACGGATCTGAGGCCCCATTGGAGTTTCCATATGTACATGGACATCGACTCCACCGGGCAATACCAATTTGCCAGTTGCATTATACAAAGGCACAGAGGGAATGTTTAGATCTTTGCCAATGGTATGAATTCGCCCATCTTGTACAAAGATGTCAGCCGTATAGTCATCGACTGCGGTAATGATGCGTCCACCTTTAATCAATACGTTAGTCATTCGATTCCTGAATAATTGACCTATGGCGTTACGACTTAAGTCAAGTCAGAGATTTTTTAGAAAACCTCGCGCCGCGAAGCTTTCCAAAAAATCCTACTCTACATGCGTAGTGCCCTAGGGTATTAAACGCCAATTCTCAGGTCATGATATGAATCTGAGCTACAGAAATCAGTTAAGAATTCTATCGGTTGCCCCTCGTATTCATTACGACTTGGCAAACTTCTCCAATTGCAACGAAGAGAAGAGGGTTTTGGGGGCGCGGTGCACCCCCAAAACCCTCGTCTCGTCGTAAACTTTGCTAAGTCGTGTGCCTATGCGCATTGCGCTACAGTTCTTTAAGCTGGATGACCCACTGTCTCCACGTCAGCCAACAACGGAGGACGGAAACAAAGATAGGCCACAATGCCCAGGAGTGGTGTGAGTACAATCGCCCAAAATAGGCGGCGATCGCCCAGCCCTCGGCGTGCCATGTCATCTCCCAACAGCCCCCCAACCAGCGCACACAACATACAAAAATCCAGGCTCATGACATGGATGAATTTGCTCTGGTGCCACAGCTCGACAAAAACACCCCAATTTCCCCCTGAGAAAGCGTAGGCTAGAAATCCGATCGCCCCCAGGGCGATCGCCCCTCCCAGCCATCGAGAATTGGCGATGCGAATCACCCCATTTGGAGACTCCACGCTGTCTGGATTGGGTTTTCGCAGAGCCAGGTAGGGCAATACAGCAAAGGCCCCAACTGCAAAAGAGGCGATCGCAAAGGGCCAAGCTGGAAGTCGCTGTCCACACCCATCGGTAATCATCAATGCCCCATATATCAGAGGCCATAATCCCATCACATTAAACAGGCCCACAATCAGTGGATTAATATCTTTCCATTGACCTGTCGCCAAGTCTCGAATCAAAGCAAACGTATCCGGTTGATCAGGTGGAGCAAAGACAACACTGTACCCGATAAAACCAAGCCAAACTAGCCAAAAAAATATAGAGCGAATCATTCCTTAACGCTGTCTAAATCTTTTATCTAAATCTCGTCTTCCTTAAGACATAAAAATATCTGGACGTGGGGCGCATCCCTCCACCCGAATATTTTTCATGATTTATCCCCATCCTAAATCTAAATATAATCTAACGTTTTTAGGAATTCACACAACCATTATTTATCGTTGAAGTATTAATAAAGAGTCATCTTGATAAATTTTGCACGACTAACAAGATGCGCTCTCATTAGGGCTTACCGGCCTTCAAGTCTCCCAAAGAGAACTATTTACCTTGCTTCAAAATCTGCAACAAAGTTGAAAGTAAACAATCCAATTAATATTTAGTTTTAGGTTTGTTTATTTATTTTATATAATTCATTCATCTAAAAAGGAGATTTAATATCACAACGATAAAATCTCCTTTAATTTTGTATTGTTCCATCAATCTATCTTAATGCTGTCCCTGTTTTGCTCTTCACTGAACTACCGTGGGAATAGCAGATGCAGTAGTGCTAGTTCTAAAAAATAAGTCCGTGAAAAACGGGTTTGTGCAAGACCAGGTTTGGCCAAAAGGGCTAACCCACGTGTATTTCTAACGCGGAAAGCATGGTGGATAGGTGTTGCTCTGCTAGAGGTATTTTGAACGGTTGGAGCGGAGCCATGGATATCAGTTATTTACTGAAATGCTACGAGGCTGGTGAACGAAACTTTACAGGGGCAAACCTCCAAGGAGTCGATTTATCTGGCATTGCACTCATTGGTGTTGACTTTACGGGCGCAAATTTAACTGGAGCCAATTTAAGCCGTGCTTTTCTCACCCAATCAAATTTGTCGGAAGCATTTTTAAACTGGGCTGATTTGACGTACGCCAAACTAAGTGACACATCATTTAGGGATACTGATTTAACGAAAGCCATGCTGAATGGGGCTTTCTTAGTCAAAGCTAATTTGAAATTAGCGAAGTTAAGTGGTGCCCAGCTTGAATTTGCAAATCTACGGGGCGCGAATCTGGAGCGCGCTAACCTCTGTGGTGCAAATTTGAGTGGCAGCAATTTACGAGGCTCAAGCCTCTCGCGTGCAAACCTCAACTGGGCAAATTTAACAGGTGTGCGCTTAAGTGGGGCCAATCTGCAAGGCACGTTCTTAGATCACGTCAACTTGACGGGAGCTTTCTTGAATGGTGTCGACTTAAGCGGTGTTGACCTCAGCGGGGTCAACTTGAGTGAAGCGAAATTAAGCGGGGCCAATTTGGAAGGAGCCAATCTTCGCGCATCGAATCTGTCTTCGGCTCAACTCCATGGGGTGCGGCTCATGTCAGCGAACTTAACCTGTGCTGACTTAAAAGCAGCGTATTTGAAGAGTGCCAACCTGGATTGGAGCAACCTGTCTCAAGCGGATTTAACGCTTGCTAATCTCTATGACGCGAAGCTTTTGGGTGTCCGACTCCACGACACAAAGTATACTGGAGCGTTGTTACCTGAAACAACACGGGAATACCTTAACCATTTATCGTCTACCCCGAAGGTCGCATGTGTGGCTTAGGATTGAACTTCAAACTACTTGACTTGAATAGAGCCGTCACATCCTCATCCATAGCCATGCAAGAGTTTGTGAAACCAAACCCAGCTCTTTGGTGCCAATACTCTGGCGATCGCCCAGGGGAAACTCCGGTATTCAATCTCTGGCATTCAGGCTCCGGTGCTGAAGCTCTAACTATTGAACCCGAATCTTGACATATGTCCGATAGCTCTAAGTCACACGATTCATCATCGCCGTGTATCGTCTTGATGACAGCTTCCTCCAAAGAAGAAGCAAAGGCGATCGCCAATCAACTAATTGAAGAACGCCTTGCAGCCTGTATTAATATTCTTCCTGTGCAGTCCATTTATCGATGGAACGGAAGCATTTGTGATGACGAAGAATGGCAGCTCATTATCAAAACTGACCTGACTCAATTCACATCGCTTCAAGAAAGGGCGATCGCCCTACACTCCTATGATGTTCCTGAACTAATCGCGATTCCAGTTGTTCAGGGATATGCTCCTTATCTTCACTGGATGATACAAGAAATTCAGCATCAATTTCCAAAAGGGTAGATCGTGTTCTCCATGTTTCTGAAGAACAGTCAGAGAGGAAACAAAAACTACTCGACTTGTTTCCCCGCCAAATCTTCACCTTTCTCCCTTTTCACTCTCGATACTTAGGTACAGGTCTCAAGTATTCAAAAAGTTTCAAAGCAACGTCTTGCATTTTTGAGGACGTTAATCCTCATCTTCATCACTACCCACTTGCTTCAAGTGAATGTGTTTACGTCCTAGAGAAATCTCAAATTCATCGCCGGGCCTTAGATCCATTTGCTTTGTATAGGCAGAGCCAATGAGCAGATTTCCGTTGGATTGAACAGTAATACGATAGCTTGCGTTGCGCCCACCACGGCCATTCTTGCTTTGCTTACCGTCTAACTCAATACCTTGCGCATCAATTAAAGCATTCCAAAATTTCATCATATTCACACGTTGAACGCCACTTTTCGTCAACGTGTAATAACCGCATGCCTTGGCTTTCTCTTCCTTGGTCATGTTTCCTAATGCTTTAACCTTTTCCAAAAGCTCCTCACCAGTTAAAGGCTCAACCTGCTTTTTCTTGCTCATTTAATTCAATTTTTACTCTTCAAGCAACAACAATTAGGGCGTGCCAGCCATAACAGCATTAGCATAAATAAACCAATGTAAGTCTAGCAACAAACATCGACTTTCTTCATCTGCGTCAAGCTAATAATTTACACTATTTATCCTCAGTGTTAAGCATATCGTAAAAACTTAAACGAAAAAAATAGACGTAATCCCCCTCAGTGCAGTTAAGGAGTTCCATTTTTTATTTCGACTGTATAAGCACTGTATAAGGAATGTAAGCAGAACATTTCTTGACTTCTTTCATAATGCGGTTTTCGCATGCTCTCTAAGAGCATTGGTATGAACCCTTCATACATCGATTCGGTTTTCTTTTAAAGACCGATGAGACGCCGACAAAGCGTGATTCTTCATCAAAAGTGAGTGATCTCACCTAAGCGCATCACGTTACAGTTTTCAAGAATATCGATTTCAAGCCTGTTTTGTCAGGCATCCAAATCAATACTGAATAGGAATCATAATGAACGAAGCATGGCATCGCAGTTTCATTCTTTGCATGCTGTTCATGAATAATTTAGAAAACTGATATAGGTAACGCTGATTTTGGCGATCGCCCAAGCTTCTAGTTAGAATATCGCGGCTTTAAATCCACTCTGCGATTCAACTGTACGGTTGAATTTAGACAAAATCACCGCCCCTAAAAGGCAGTCATTCAAGAAGGGGTTGAGGGTTGGACAGACTACACGCCCAACCGTACGGCTTCCCGTTCCACATGGATGCCAAAGAATGTCCTGATCGAACTGGCGATCGCCCTACAGCGCTATGCACGTTGGTTAAGCACAAAAAGTACACATCAGAAAACGTGAGTAGTGAAACAGTTTGCCCTCGTTTCACCACCCACCCATCTTATGAAATTTCTGTATCTCGAATACACTGACCGACCGTTCGTTCAAGCAACGGTTCGTTAGGGCAAGGTTGGCTCGTACTGCTCTACAGATGAGGCATAGCTACTGACATTGCTGTACCCATTGCCATGATTAGAAGCCATCAAGGAATCGATCTCGGGAAGGGTAAACTCATCAGGATTATCACGGAATGCTTGAAGAATCGTCTTATCAGCATCTGAGAGATCTGGATCGTCGTCTTGCTCCATTTCTTCCAGGGTTTCATCAACGAGATCAACTTGTTCAGTTGCTTCATCCAGCAAAGCTTTCATCTCAGGGCTCAACAGTTCCTCAAACACCTTCAACTCATCATATTTCGCGGTGACTGTATCGAGTTCCGCCTTTAGCTCAGATTTTTCTTGCTTTAGTGTCTCGATGGTTGCCTGATAAGCCTTGAGCTGTTTAAGGATAGGAACGATCTTGCTCTTTAGAGTCATGTAATCGACATCGAGTTGCTGAAATTTATCGGCCAATCTGACATACGAGCGACAGAGTTTTGCAAAACTTTTTGAAATATCCGTCATAAGAGGCTTCCTTTGAATAAAAATCTTTTGCGCTTACAAGAGGCCGTTATAGAACCAAAACTGGACTCACTCACGGACTTTACTGAACGAAGCAGTGCATTGAATCGACACGCCTATTCCTCATCCTAGAGAACTTTAAGGCTTTAGAAGTGTAAATTGAGCTACTCGATTACAAATAAATATGACAAACCCATAGGAGCAAATGATCTATTGTGCTTGGTCAAGATTAAGCATAAGTGATGTGCTCAAACTGATCCCAAGTGTTTTATGGCTAATGATTCCAGCAGTGCCATCCTGAAATTTTGGGTTGGGCGATCGCCTCTTCAATGAATCCTTGACAATGAACCTCATGGAGGAACTCCTTATAAATTTCCGATACAGCGTCAACAGGTCTGATCTTTCTGCCCCCATCACCCTCTAAGCCATAGTGCTATGTGCGGGGATTGCTGATTTTTAGGATGAATTTGTGTGTGGGAGTCGCGCACCGGGGGACTCCGACACAAAAATTCATCCCCAGATTTCGCACCGCCATGTGCGTGGGGTACTATGAGCGTGGGTT
>JAYKJC010000721.1:0-3591 GCA_035285885.1 Leptolyngbyaceae cyanobacterium
CCGGTTCAAAGGCAAAAATGCGATCCACCACCCGATCGAGAAAGTAGCGATCGTGGGAGACGGTGATGACGCAGCCGTTGAAGTCCTCCAAGTATTCCTCCAGTACGGACAACGTTTGCACATCCAAGTCATTCGTCGGCTCGTCGAGAATCAGCACATTGGGCGCGCTCATCAGCACCCGCAGCAGATACAGCCGTCGCCGTTCGCCCCCGGAAAGCTTATGAATCGGCACATATTGCTGATTCGACGTGAAGAGAAACCGCTCCAGCATTTGAGAAGCACTGATTTGTCCCCCGTCCGCCGTTTGCACGTAGGCTCCGACTTCCTTGATGTAGTCCATCACTCGCTGGTTTTCGCCCATGGCTTCTAGCAACGCTTCAGAATGCTGGTCGAAGTAGCCCATGTGAATGGTGGTGCCGATATCGACCTTGCCAGAATCTGGGGTCGTCCGTCCGGTGATGATGTCCATGAGGGTGGACTTGCCGACGCCATTGCCGCCGATGATGCCGACGCGATCTATGGGACTGAAGGCATAGGTGAAGTCATGGATGAGGGTGCGATCGCCATACGCTTTCGTCACGTTCTCCAGCTCAATCACCTTCTTGCCAATGCGACGCCCCGGCGCAGAGATATCGACTTTACCAATCGCCTCTTTGAATTCTTTGTCCTGCATGTCAGAGATGCGATCGATCCGCGCCTTTTGCTTGGTGCTTCGAGCCTTGGGGCCACGCTTCAGCCATTCCAGCTCTCGCCGCAGCACCCCAGCATGTTTCCGCTGCTGACTCACCGTGGTTTCTTCACGCTCGGCCTTCTTTTGCAAGAAGTAGCTGTAGTTCCCGTCATAGGCATACAAATCCCCTCGGTCGATTTCTAAGATGCGATTCGTCACCTGATCGAGAAAGTAGCGATCGTGGGTAATCAGCAGCAACGCCCCCCGGAACCCACTCAAATAGGTTTGCAGCCACTCCACCGAGGCCGCATCCAGGTGGTTGGTCGGCTCATCCATCAGCAGCGCATCAGGCGCAGCCAGCAGCGCAGAGGCAAGGGCAATGCGCTTGCGGTATCCGCCTGACAATTCGCCTACCTGAGCGTCAAAATTTTCGATGCCCAGTTTTGAGAGAATAATCTTCGCATTCGTCTCCAGTTCCCAGGCTCCAGCCGCGTCCATCTGTTCAGAAAGACTGGCCATGCGAGTCATCAAGCGGTCGAGTTCATCGCCACTGGCATGGGCCATTTGATGAGAGACGGTTTCGTAGTCTCGCACCAGGCTCATCTGTTCTCCAGCATCCGCAAAGACCTGTTCGAGAACCGTGTGGCTGTCGTCCATTTCGGGCTGCTGCGGCAGGTAGACGATCCGGGCATTGCCATTGACCTGGAGACTGCCCCCGTCCGACGGAGCCAGCCCCGCCAGCATTTTAAGCAGCGTCGATTTTCCTGACCCGTTGACGCCAATCAGCCCAATTTTGTCCGTTGCATCAACGCTAAAGCTGGCATCACGCAAAATTTCTTTGATGCCAAAGTCTTTCTTCAAGGACTGTGCGACGAGAATTGGGGTTGACATGAGCTTGATGTGAAATGAACAAGGAGCAGAGTGAGGCATCTGCTGTGTTCTATTGTGCAGCAAGTCTGCTTACCCCGTCGGCTGATGACCGCTCAAAACGATTCTCAAAAAAATCCCAAAAAAAATCCCAGCATTACTGCCGGGAGTGTTGCTATTCAGACCGTGGAGATTATAGTTAACCCCTCAACGGCTAGAGTGCCCGTCATATAATAAACGTGGGCTTTTCGTATATAGAGTTCGATATAAGGTGTCAGGTTCTGTATAAGTGACTGAGTTAGTCTTTGTCGCTACTGCAACTAAGTTAACTGCAAAGCCATTAAGCACCAATAAAGTACGTGTAAAGGTTAAGCGAAGAAACCTGAAAAAATACTTAAACTCCTTTTAACAGAAAAATGAACTTACTGAGACACCCGTGTTTTCGAGGGGGAAGGTTGACATTCCTTCATGTCTAGAAGCCACATTCTGCTCACCAATTTGTGTAGAAAATTCTGCGGCTAACTCTAAATTGGGATGTTTTAGCTCAAGGGGGTGTGCTACTATCCTCATCCATCACGGCCTAATTTGACTGTAAGAGAGGGGGGCGATCGCCACATGAACGATAGCTTTTTATTGACTCGGGTGCTGTTGACCTTTGAGAGTGATTCAGATGATGTGATTGGCGACCTGTCGGCGATCGCCCGCACGCCCGATGGGCACCTCTGGGTCGGCTCTGATGAACTGACCAGCATTGAGCGGCTCACCAGGGTGGGCTCCTATGCCTACGGGGATCATCATGTATTTAATACAGGTGACTTTCTGGATCTGTTTAATGCGGACTCAGAGATTGACATCGAAGGACTGGACTATTCGCAGGGTTATCTGTGGTTCGTCGGTTCTCACAGCTTCAAGCGCAAGAAGCCCAAGGGCAAGAAGGCCAAGAAAGACATTCAACGCCTCTCCACCATCGACACGGATGATAATCGGTTTCTACTGGCTCGGATTCCCGTTCATGAAGGGGCTCTGGTCTCCTCCTGCCTAAATTCAGATGCGCCAGGCGGCAACCTCTCAGCCGCCAGCTTAGAGAAAACAGACCAGCGCAACATGCTGATGTCAGCTCTAAGTGAAGACCCCCACCTGGGACCATTCATTCAAATGAAGTTGCCATCAAAAGACAATGGATTCGACATCGAAGGCATCACGGTCACCGGGAATCGGGTGTTTCTGGGACTGCGAGGCCCTGTTCTGCGGGGATGGGCCATCATTCTGGAGCTAGAGCTAGAAGAATCGTCCTCTGATGTGCTGGTGCTGAAAGAGTTAGAGAATGGCGACCTCTATCGCAAACACTTCGTAGACTTGAACGGACTGGGGGTGCGCGAACTCTGTTTACAGGGCGATGACATGCTGATCCTGGCAGGCCCCACGATGGATCTCTTCGGAGAGATGCAGGTACTCCGCCTCAAAGATCTCCTGGAGCACAGTAAAGACACGCTCTGGGATCAGGAGTCAGATGCGTTGTCCGTGTTGTTTGACGTGCCCTACGTTGCGGGAGCCGACAATGCGGAAGGAATGACGCTGTTTCCCTGTTTTGGGGAAGAGGAAGAATTATTAATCGTGTACGATTCCCCTGATGAACGACGCCGCCCCGGTAAGCGCTCAATTTTTGCCGATGTTTTTCGGCTCCCTAAGTGAGGGTCAAGGCAACGCCAGCGTCAAACTGCAATCGAAGCAGAAAGCAGTAGCCAGAGAATTGCGAGGAGAGTCACTAAGCCAATTCGCTTCACGTAGAACATGACAGTGGTTTGAGGAGGAAGTTTCACCGACTAAACCTATACAGAACGCATTGCTTTTATGATATGCGAAGCTTTAAGTTGAAGGGCGATCGCCCTTTTCATCTTCGATCGGAAAACCCTTGCTTGGTTGGTTCTCTCTCTGAACGTCGTACCTAATCATGGCACTCAACGACTTGACGGTTTCTGAACTCATCGCAGGGCTGGGCGATCGCCAGTTCTCCGTTCGAGATATCGTAACGGACTGCCTCCGTCACATTGAGT
>JAYKJC010000722.1:0-4823 GCA_035285885.1 Leptolyngbyaceae cyanobacterium
AGACGGGATGGGCTTAGCCCATCCCCTCTCTTTTGCTTTGCGCTGAGCTGCTTTGCGCTGAGCTGCTTTGCGCTGAGCTGCTTTGCGCTGAGCTGCTTTGCGCTGAACTGCTCTGCGCTGAGCTGAATGTTAAAGGATGCCTGCGTTTGCGAGGCCAAGAATCATCCCTGCACCGAGAATATGGCCAAAGCTAGTTGTGGCCAACAGTTCAGGAATGCCGAACCCTGTGAACATGGCAGGTAGTTCGATTGGAAATTTGGGACCGACACCTCGATTTTTGATGGCATAGTAACCAATGGCGATCGCAAACAAGTTGCACGCAATCATAATGATGGCAACGTTTGTTGACCATTCGATGGTTTGAGCCGTTGCAAGTAGTGTTAGGTGAGCCAAGAGTCTATCTCCTAATATTCTTAAATTCAGTTTTATAGCTGTCGCTCGATTCGTCAGAACATAGACATCATCGTGGGCGCGCGTCGCACATCCACAACAATGTCCTAAAGAGGCTGGCTGTAGCTATAGAATTTCGTTCTGGATTACTGGATTATAGGAAGCACGTGGAGATTTCTTGTCAGTTCATTGACAGACATTCACATTCAGTAACTAAGTTGATACAAAACTCAGTATTTGACGGGACAGAAATGGTGGACATGCGGGTCAAAATTTGTGGAATTCGTTACCCCGAGCAGGGACGGGCGATCGCCCAAGCGGGAGCAACAGATATCGGGTTTATCTGCACCTCAAAATCACCCCGCTATGTGACTCCATCAGAGATCCGCGCGGTGGTCGATGTTCTGCCCAGGGATGCCGCCGATGTGCCTACCGTCGATCGAGTGGGGGTATTTGTAGACGCATCCGTGGGTGATATTCAGCAAACGGTTGAGGTGGGTGGACTTACCGCTGTTCAGTTGCATGGGCATGAGTCACCCGAGTTTTGTCGGCAGCTTCGCATGGTTCTGCCGTCTGTGAAATTGATCAAAGCGTTTCGAGTGCGATCGCCCGAAACACTGGCTGAAAGCCGAGCATTTGCCGATGATGTGGACATGTTTTTGCTGGATGCCTATCATCCTCATCTGATGGGAGGGACGGGACAAACCATTAACTGGTCAGTTTTGACGACGTTTAAGAGCGATCGCCCCTGGTTTTTAGCCGGAGGCTTGACCCCAGATAATGTGGTTGAGGCCATTACCCTGCTGCATCCAGGTGGCATCGACTTGTCGAGTAGCTTAGAGCGATCGCCCGCCGACAAAGATCTGCACAAGGTAGAGGCTCTATTTCAGGCACTTCGTCAGCTTAGCCCGGTGAATCAAACGTGAGCATTAGCTTCTTTAGATTCTCTCGGGTGTGGGTGCTTCCGCGAGGTTTTCCAGAAACGTGGTGATATCTTTGGGCGATCGCAGCACAATGACGTTCGTGCTTTCAGAAGCCTGGTCGAGCAAGTCAAAAGCATCCAGATGAATGAGTTCGAGCTGGAGAGTGTTGGCGATGTGGTCAGCCAATGTGGACTTGCCTGCACCACCGGAGCCAATAATGAGAATTCTCTGCATGTGTTGTGAATGTTGACTCAATTTGTCAGCGACGGACAGCTAACGACGGTGGAGGCGTCAGGACTTCGGCTTCGTTGCTTTCCCGTGCGACGCGGATCAGGAGTCCGACGGTGATGAGGCTGGACAGCATCGAGCTACCCCCATAGCTCATCATCGGGAAGGGGAGTCCTGTGGTGGGCAAGGCTCCGGTGGCGACGCCGATGTTGAGCAAGGATTGTCCCACGAGGAGGGCGATCGCCCCAATGGCAACCAACTGATAGATCCGCTTTTGGGCTCGCACCGCAACCCTCAAGCCCAAGGTCGCGTAGAAGGCCAGCAGGATAAACAGCATCACACAGCCAATAAACCCAAATTCTTCTGCAAAAACGGCAAAGATAAAGTCGGTATATTGAATTGGCAAATAGAACAGCTTTTGTTGGGACATGCCAAATCCGGCTCCCCACCATCCGCCAGAACCAACGGCCAAAAGGCTCTGCACGAGCTGATACCCATTTCCGGTTTGATCGCTCCACGGATCGAGGAAGGTGATAATCCGCTGACGCTGGTAGTCCTGGAGGTTGATGCTAATCATCGCCAGCATGAGTCCCGCCCCTGCGGCTCCGCCCACATATCGGTAGGGAAGTCCTGATGCAAAGGCGACCAGCCACACGACCATGCCACAGAGCGCTGCTGTACTCAGGTTGGGCTGAATCAAAATACACACGAGAACCAGACCAAAAACACCGAGCCACATCCATCGGGTGAATGGCGTCAGTTGTGACCACCGACCAAAGATGCGGGCGCTCTGTAACACAAGAAACGGCTTCATTAGTTCTGAAGGCTGAATACCGACAGGGCCAATCACTAACCAACGGGTGGCTCCATTGACCTCTTGCCCGACCCCTGGCACTAACGTCAGGATGATGAGTCCCAGAAAGAAAATGACGAAGAGATCGGCGATCGCCAAAATGTAACGAATGGGAATCCGCACCAAAAAATTTAGTAAAAACAGCCCCAGGGCAATCCACATGAGCTGAGTTTTGAAATAGTAGAGACCATCGCCAAAGTCTTTTTCAGCCACGGGATAGGATGATGAGAAAAGAATCATCAGGCCCACAATAAGCCAGACGAACGTGAGCCACCGAAGCAGGCGTGCCTCCCAGGCCCAATGGCCTGCCGACCAGTTAAACAGTGGCGCAAGGTAGCGTAAAGTCACAGTAAGAGGCTCCGAGGTTCACGTCAGCGTGCGTTTCCCATGCGAGGGACTGCGATTCAAGGCTTTGAGAAGAGAATCTAAAGTTTGTTGAGTTGAGCAATCGAGTCAAGAACTTATTGAGTATATTCAACTTCTTTGAAGACTGTCCAAATATCTTTAACCAAACTACGATTGCGAAGGAATAGCCTCAATGTCCGCAGACACAGACTCGACAGCCACAGACTCGATAGCCACAGACTCGACACAATTTGCGAGCGACAACTACTCCGGCATGTGTCCAGAAGCCTTAGAGTATCTGCTTAAGGCCAATGAAGGTGATGTTCCGGCCTATGGTGATGATCCCTGGACGCAGCGAGCCGCAGACAAATTTCGAGAACTGTTTGAGATTAACTGTGAAGTGTTCTTTGTTTTCAATGGAACCGCTGCAAATTCGCTTTCCCTGGCGTCTCTGTGTCAGTCTTATCACAGCGTCATTTGTCATGAACTCGCGCATATTGAGACGGACGAGTGCGGCGGGCCAGAATTTGCCTCCAACGGCTCGAAACTTTTGCTGGCTCGGGGTGAAAACGGCAAACTCAATCCGCAGGCTGCTGAGCAGTTGTTGACCAAACGCACCGATATTCATTACCCCAAACCCAAAGTTCTGAGCCTGACTCAAGCCACCGAAGTTGGGACTGTCTATACCTTCAATGAACTGCTGGCACTGAGAGAACTCGCTGATACTTACAACCTCATAATTCATATGGATGGGGCTCGCTTTGCCAATGCTGTCGTCTCGACCCAGTTGTCTCCAGCAAAATTGACCTGGCAAGCGGGCGTTGATGTGCTGTGCTTCTGCGGCACCAAAAACGGCATGGGCATTGGCGAAGCGATTCTGTTCTTCAATCGTGACTTGGCAGAAGATTTTGCCTACCGCTGCAAACAGGCGGGGCAATTGGCCTCAAAGATGCGGTTTATCGCGGCACCGTGGTTGGGGTTGCTAGAAACAGAGGCGTGGCTGCGCAATGCCGACCATGCCAATCGCATGGCCGCTTACCTGGAAGAACAGTTGCGATCGCTCCCCAACATCACGTTCTTGTTTCCCCGAGAAGCCAACTCAGTATTTATACAGTTACCGGAAGCGGCGATCGCCCAACTCAGAGAAAAGGGATGGCGATTCTACACATTCATTGGTGTGGGTGGTGTCCGGCTGATGTGCGCATGGAATACAACGGAGTTCCGCATCAATCAACTGGTTCATGATCTCAAACAAGTGATTTAAGATACGCACCGATGAATTGGAATGGCGCACATCCATTTCATCGAATGACTTAACATTTCTTTGCGTTGTGAGACAGGCGAACTCCTACGCCAGTTCTAATGGGGCTGAAATAGTTGTTTCATAGGCGATTGGCCGCACTTCTTCTAAGAAGGTGGAGACTGAAAAATGAGGGCGATCGCCCCAACATGTCTTCTTTTTTCAAAAAAAAATTGAATCCGGCAATGAAAACCTGCATATTTTCACGCACTCTGCCCACTCTAAATAAAAGCCCCTACTGCCGATGGTCACGGGAAGGTGTCACTCGCAACACCACTTAGTGGCATTTTCACCACTCAGTGGCACCTTTCCCCCATCTTCTTCAAGAAAGAATTTCACACCGCATTAGCTTTAGCAATTGTCCTTAAGGCATAAAACTATCGGGGCGGATCAGCCTGACCCGTTAGTTTTCCTTGGTTCCAGCGTCTCGCTGGGAATGCCCGCGAGAGCCTCTGGCTCCCATTCAAATTGGAGCCAGAGGCTCCTGCAACGGCTCCCTGGCAGAGGCAGGGAAGCAGAAATTAGAGGACGCTAAACACATATCTGAGTCTGCCCCGATAATTTTATGGGGTGACCATGACTCTGTTACCAGGGGTTGCCAACAATCGTAAACCCTGACCAGTAATACGGATGTGAGAGATCCACATTGGTCAAGCTGCCTTCTGGGAGTTGAATGCCTGTCTCGGTCAGCCCAGGCACATACAGGAAGCCATCTTCAACTCTGATTTCGCCCCGAAGCATTGCGATTTGGGCTTGCCGCAACGCATCCGCTTTGATGGGGGCT
>JAYKJC010000723.1:0-8979 GCA_035285885.1 Leptolyngbyaceae cyanobacterium
ACTTTAGTTGGGTTCTGAAGCAGTCGGGTGAGGATTCAGAGCTGATGTCAAGTCGGCCACAAAACTGTAGCCATGCTGCTGAAACCCAAGGGACTGATAGAAGTTGTGAGCGCGATCGCGCTTCACATTGGCCGACAGCGTCAGTTTATAGCACCCAAATTCACAACATCGATCCATCGCAAACTGCATCATATGCTTGCCGACGCCTTGATTTTGAAACTCTGGGTCTACGGCTACCGCTTCAACAATACCGGATGGGCGACCGCCATGAATCAAGTTGTCCATAATCAGAAGCGCAAAGCTTCCAATGATCAAACTCCCATAGACCGAAATATAGAGTCGGTAGTTGGGATAGGTCAGCATCTGCTCAAAAATATGCTCAGCATGCTCGACTGACAGCACAGAACCGTTGTCCAGTTCGGGTTGGCAATACAACGCCAGAATACCAGTTAAATCCCGACGCGTGGCTTCTCGAATTTGAATATCTGTGGGTTGAATGGTGACCAAAACAGAAGTAACTCCACGGGGTTTACGTACAGAATTTCCAACGAGACGCCAGGAATCAGGAATCTCAGGAATCAGAACTGTTGCACAGCCATGCTTCGGGGCAACCCGACGACTGTATCGCGGTGGAACAACAACACATCCACTCCAAGGGGATAGAGCAGATGATTGCCCGTCCATTCTTGCCAGAAGGAGGGAGCGATGGCTGGGGTCATCGTCTGAGTAGAGGCAATGCCCGGCCCCGTGAGCTGTCTGGGGGTTCCCCCTTCTAGGGACTCTAGTTGAATCATCACAGTGGTCGAGCGTTCGGGCTCTTCTGCGGTGCCGAGATGAAAGTCGGCTAAGGCAGGAGCCGTATCCCAGGTGTGAATGAGGGCGAAGTGGGCGATCGCCGGATCCGCGACGAATTGACATCCCGTGTGAAACACCAACCAGTCGTGAACGGAGTCATGCCAGCCGGGCTGCATCCACACGCTCACATCCAGATCAAACAGGGTCAAACAGGCGGCGGCACTCGCCGTCATCAGGCCAACGGGAGGCTCAAGCTCGGCTGGAATTCTGTAGGAATTGCCGGGACGAGCCAGGGCATCGAGCAGAGCGCGAAAGGTCTGCTGAGCGTCGTGAACGGTATCTCGAAATCCGGGGTGGGTGGTGACCATTGGCGTGTTCTCTCTTGCAGTTCTCCGTAAACGGTAATTAATGGGTTCTAAAGGAGATCTTTGGGGCATAAGAGCTTAAAAGTGGTGGGCGATGCCCACCCTACAGCTCACTAAGGTGTCGGTACGGGGGTGGGAGCACCGAAGACTTCATGAATGACCTCCTCTGCCAGGCCAAAGGACAGGGTCATTCCGGCTCCGCTGAGGGCATTCACCACGGTAACACCCGTTTCTGGAGATGCAATGAACTCCGTTTTTCCGGGCAGCTTGGCATAGACGCCGTGCCAATAGGTGTCGATGTCAAACGAGGGAACGTGAGCAAAGGTTTTGAGGTAGTCGAGAATGTACTGATTGATCTCGGAGCGATCGAACGGCTCTGGGTTCCAGCCATATTCGTGGGAATCGCCAATTACCAGTTCTCCCGAGGCATTCTGCGACATCATCACGTGAATGCCCCAGCGAGGAAACTGCGGCATCGTGTGTTCCATCCGAGCTTTGAGCGCAGGCAACGACGGACAGTCGGCAAAGGCGGCGTAGTGGGTCAGCGTCAGTCCGGCGGCGAGGGCTGGCCCGATGCGAAACTGATTTGGCTGGGGAGCCGTGCGCATCATTTGTAGCTTGACTTTGGTCAACCCTCCTTCTTGAAAGGACGTGCGATACAGGTCTGGATACAGCGTCTCAAAATCTGCGCCACTGCACACAAAGATATGTTGTGCCGTCCAGGTGTCTCCCCCGGCGACAAGAATGGGGTGGCACACATCCGTGACCACAGTGCCAAAATGAAACTCGACGCCATAGGCGCGATGCAAGAAATCCGGTAGGTTGCGGATGGCTTCTCTGGGATCGACGATTGTTTCAGTGCGGCTCCACAATGCGCCGAGGAGGCCTTCTTGCACAACGGCAGGGCTTTTCTCGGCCACCTGAGTCGGTGTGAGGAGGGCCAGGTTGGATGCATCGCCATCTGCATTCTTTGCGAGAAATTCTTCTAACACCGCCATCTCGTCTGCATGATAGGCCAGGTGAAGGGAGCCACAGGGATCGATGGCGATGGCGGACTGGGGAGCGATGTCGAGCCAGATGTCGCGAGTTCTGAGGGCGCGATCGCGCAACACTCCTACAGGCTGACCGATGGGCCAAATCATCCCAAAGTTTCGAATGGAGGCTCCAACTGCGTAGGGATTTCGCTCAAATACCGTCACCTTGCGCCCCTGCTTGGCCGCTGCCAGGGCATGGGCCAGTCCTACAATCCCCGCACCCACAATGGCGACATCGGTGGCCTGAGAAGAAGACTGAGAAACGGAAGACGAACGTGGGGAAGGTGATGGAATGGGAATCATGGCATCGAGACAGTAGATTGAATCAACAACAGTGGAAAACAGTCAGGAGCGTGAGGGGCGATCGCCCTTCAGTCATTCGATACACCCGCATTCGATACACCCGCACACCTCAACGCTTAACCCTACTCAACTCTGCCGTTGCCGATTCACCAGGTACGCCCGGAGATCTGACAGTGAATCGAAAAGTTCGTGATGGGGATGGGGAATTAACTGATCACGGGTGTGGGTGCCATTCGTCACCCCTACCACCCAACCACAGTGGGCATTGGAGCCCGCTTCCAGGTCAGACGGGGTATCGCCCACCACCATCACCTGCTGCGGGTTCCGAATGCCGAGGTGATACATCGCCTTCTGAATCATGTAGGGAGCGGGGCGTCCTTCCTGGTTATAAATCTCCGATGGCGTAACGGACACCTGAATGGGGGATGAGGGCGACCCAACGTAGGTGGCGTCGAGTCCCCGATCCCAGCCCAATCGTCTCAAGATGATAGTGGTGACTTCTCGATAGAAGCCTGTGTTTAAGCCAATGGCGATGCCCTGCTGCCTGAGCCAGTCAAACAGTTCTAGACAGCCCTCGGTTGGAACAACGGGCTGAGTCCGGTAATGGTCTTCCAACAGCCCCTTAAATTTGCTGTAGCTGGCATCGACACGCTGCTCTAGTTCGACCGGATTGCCTTCCCATTGCTCGGCCCAGAGGGTCTGAAACACCCGTCGCTTCGACCAGACCATCATGCCAACGATGCGATCGCGCTCAACAACCAGTCCCGTCGCGTCAGCGGCGTCCATAAAACACTGCTCAACCTCCTGGTCATCTCGGATGGTTGTGCCTGCCATGTCGAAGAGTACAAGTTTCAAATCCAGCATCATGAGTTAGCTCCGTTCGAGGGTTTCAGCCCGTGCCAGGGTCAAGAAATTTACCCGTGTTGCTTCCGTTTGCCGCTGCTGTTGGTCTTTCTTATTTTGAGCCTTGACCCGTAGAGATTGGATGACGGTTGAGTGAAGGGTGACAAACCAATCGGGGTGTTGCAGCAGGGCATCAAAGAGGGCGGCAAGTTCTGCATGACGGTGCGATCGCCCCCCCACATAGCCAAATCCAGTGAGCGGAGCACCCTCATCATCCCGCACATCATTCAGCTGAATGACACAGCGCGTCAGCGTCATTTCCCCCAGGTTAAAGAGTTCTCCAGTGCCTCCAGCACGTCCACGCACCATGGTCAACCCGGTCTCGGGCGCTCTCAAAAAACGGTAGCAGGGAATGTCGCTGAGCTGCTCTTTCGCTTGCTCAAGGTCATTCAGCGACGCTTTAGCAAGAGTAGCCATCCATTCCTGACGCTGGGGAAGACTCGATTGAGTTGAAGGAGTAACCCTATCCATGACTGCACGATAACTTAGTCTTAACCTAAGATTAACCTGTTCTTAAATTTATCTAGATGTCTAGATGACTACTGTGTATAGTAGCCTGACTCACTGGGATTATCAATATCCTGGGCGCATTCATGAACGAAGGTTTGGGACGTGCAAGGCGCATCCAAAACCTTCGTTCATGAATCTGTGACGGGCTGTCGATGCTCAGGTTGACCATTGCCCTGGTGAGACTGCATGGCTTGTTCGAGAATGGCGAGTTCGTTCGCGTTTTTGACCCAAAGAAATTGCTGCGGAACACCGATGGGAATGTTGTGTTCCTCAAAGGCTCGCTTCAAGCGGCGACGAAATTCTCGGGAGACGTTCCACTGCTGCAAGGGACGCGTCTTGATCCAGATGCGAATGAGGATGCCTGTGTGGGCTAACTTATCGACTCCGAGAATTTCAGCAGGTTCGATAATGCGATCGCCCCATTGGGGTTCGCTCCGCATCTGTTCAATCACCTGCTCCATCACGTCCATCGCCTCATCGACATCAGTTGCGTAAGATACTTCAATTTCAAAGTTCACTCGCGACCATCCATTCGACAGGTTTCGGACAGTGGAGATAGAACCGTTGGGAATGGTGACCAGTTCTCCATCCGGATCGCGCAATTGCGTGATTCTCAACGTCATGTGCTCCACAAAGCCAAGCTCTTGACCGACCGAAATCACATCACCGACCGCATATTGGTCTTCCCAGAGAATCAAACAGCCGTTGATGATGTCTTTGAGTAAGTTTTGAGCGCTGAGCGACAGGGCAAACCCGATAATCCCGGCACTGGCCACCACAGGCGTAATGGGCACACGCAGCTCATACAAGGCCCAGATAAATCCCGCGATGACGCACAAAGCACCCAAGAGATTCTTAAGAGCGACGGAAAAGGTGGGGGCGCGGCAGGCTTGTCGATGAAACCCGGTGGGGTTAATGGACTCATTTTCGGCCCAGAGCTGGAGAGAATAATCGATAAAGACTTCGCCCAGCTTTTTAATCAATCCCATCACCAACACAATGGCAAGCAGCCGCACTGGGAGCTGCATGAGCCAGAGACCAATTTCGCGCGTCTGGGGAAACTTGGTCAACGTCCAGATGATGCTGCCCAGCCAAATCGAGATTTGCACCCACAGCAAGAGGCGACGGATGAGTAAGTTAATGTTCCGTTTTCGGTCGTAGGACAAACGCGGCAGGCGCATCTCCAGGTATTTCAGGGGATGGAGTACGGCAAACTCCTGCATGGATTGGGTACCCTGGAGTTCTTCCTGCATCTGCTCGTTCATTTCGAGCTGATGATCGCGATCGCACTGATTCAACCAATTCCACTGCCGCTTCAAAAGTCGCTGAAGATACGCAACCGCCAGACTCAGCACGAGGGCGATCGCCAGAACCCGTCCCGATCGCTGAGCCTGCTGCCAGAGATAGTAGGGCTGACGCTGTTCTAACGCCTGGGTTAATCCGTTGCGAATAGCATTCACCCGATCTAGAACCACTTCTGATTCCGTTGTTCCAGCGAGCTTAACATCCAGATCGGTCACCGTGACAATTTGCAGGGATTGCGTTCCAGCCGCGTCAGAGACGAAGATGACAGACTGATTGTTGAGGTTCCCCACGACCACACGAAACCGCTCAAACTCCTGAATCCCGATGAGGGCGATCGCCAGATTCGTCTCGATCTGCTCGACCCGTTCTTTAATCGACGGTACGGCTGAAGGAGATTGCAGAGATTCTGCATCACCGGACAGGTCAGAGTCAGCATCCTCTGGGTCGAGAGTCAGTGCAGGGCGATCGCCCGGTTCTTCATCGTTGGAGACCACAGCGGCAATGGTAAAGAGGGGCGTTCCGTCTAAGGTCACATCGGCGTACTCGATGTTGCCCTGGCGCTGCACCACAATATTCGTTCGGGACACCGCATCCGTTGGGCTCAGCGGTTGACTAAAGAGCTGTGCAGATGTGGGTACCGGACAAATGCCGATGATGAACGCAACCAACCATCCCAAACCCAACAGACCAGCAAACCGAAGCCCTTGTTGATTCATGACTGCACGTAATTGCCCTGGAAAGTGAAATCGCGAATTTTCTTCGTTTCTTTATAGATTATGCGTGTTGGTTAAGTACAGTTGGGTGGGGCGCGCTGCGCCCCACCCAACTGTTTTTGTGCTTAACGCGCTTGCAAACCGCTGTATTTCTTTATCTTTGCTTCTAAAGTTAACGCGATCCTGCCTTAGAGAGATGACGGTTAGCTGAGAAAATCTCTCAATTTTTTCTCAAGAAATACCCCGGCTGCAATAGAAGCGTAACAAAGTCGTTTACATCTCTAACGAATTCTCTAAATGTGGAGTTATATTGAGAAGTCAAATCCCAAAAGCGCTATCTGTAGCGCCTGGAAGGAAAAATTCCTTGTTCTCCAACTGCGGAGCAAGGATTCCACAGTCTACACGAAAACCCCTCATTCGACTAAGGGAAGGAACGGCACCCGTGGCATCATTTACCGGAACCAATCAACAAGACACCTTAATCGGTACCCTCCAGTCCGATAACATCGACGGGCAGGGAGGCAACGATTTTCTGTTTGGATTTGCTGGCGATGATACGCTGTTTGGCGGCGACGGGGACGACCGCTTAGACGGAGCCGTAGGGGATGATGTGGCACTCGGGGGCGATGGTGACGATCTGCTGCTGGGGGGCAGTGGGGGCGATCGCCTCGCTGGGAATAATGGCGATGACCGCATCAGAGGCAGTCGAGGGCCGGATGCGTTATTTGGTGACAATGGCAATGATGATATCGCGGGGGGAGAAGGGGCTGACGTTCTCGAAGGTGGCGATGGGGATGATCGGCTGGATGGTGGGGAAGGAGCCGACGACTTGGATGGCGGCAACGGTGCCGATCGGATTATCGCGGGCAACGGAAACGACACGATTCGAGGACGGGACGGCAGCGACACCATTCTCGGAGGCGATGGAGCTGATGACGCTCGTGGCGATGATGGCAGCGATACGATACGGGGCGATCGCGGCAATGACTTTCTGCGCGGTGGCGAGGGACGAGATTTTCTCATTGGGGGACCGGGCAACGACCGTCTTGAAGGTGAAAACGGCAATGATGAATTAGATGGCGAAGCAGGCAATGACACCCTTTTCGGTGGCAACGATGACGATCTTCTCCAGGGCCAACGTGGGAGCGATCGCCTCAATGGTGGGAATGGCAACGATCAGCTCTTTGGAGGCGCAGACAACGACATTCTGGAGGGGCGAAAAGGAAATGATCTGCTCGATGCCGGAAATGGGGACGATACGCTCATCGGCGGTGGGGGTGAAGACACCCTGACGGGAGCCGGGGGCAGAGATACCCTGCTGGGTGGAAGCCGGAATGACCGTCTCATTGGCGGTGCGGGCGCAGACCTGCTGAATGGCGGTGCTGGAAGAGATGTGATGATGGGCAACGCGGGGAACGATCGCTATATCGTTAACACTCGGGGCGATCGCGTCCAAGAAAGTCGGAACAGCGGCAACGATACGGTGCTGTCTGCCGTCAACTACACCCTCGGGCAACACGTTGAGAACTTGACCCTCACAGGAACGCGCCGACGCAACGGGACAGGCAACTCAGCCGACAATACGATCATCGGCAATGGAGCCCGAAATCGTCTCGATGGAAAGCGAGGAAATGACACCTTAATTGGCTTTGACGGTGATGATCGGCTTGTGGGAGGGAACGGGCGCGACGAACTCTTTGGCGGAACGGGGGCCGATCAACTGACCGGGGGCAGCGGCAGAGACACGCTGTTTGGCGGGGCCGGGGGCGATCGCTTCATCTTCGAGTCTGTGCGAGACGGGGTTGACCGCATCCGCGATTTCAACGCCGCTGAGGATGTGATTGCCATTTCTCGCGACGGACTTCGCCCTCGCTTGCCCAAGGGGCCCCTGGAGGCTCGGCGCTTCACCATTGGCAGTAGCGCAGGGGACCGAAACGATCGGTTTATCTATCGCATCAATACTGGAATGCTATTGTTTGATGCAGATGGCTCACGCGGAGGCAATCCCATTAAGCTGGCGAAGCTTAATCCAGGTACGGCTTTCAGCAGTCAGAATATTGTGATTATTTAGCTACGAATCCCCGATGAAGCATAAGGGGTAAGGGCGATCGCCCCAACCGCCCGTGTCTTATTTGCTTATCGACATCCCAAGCTTTCTCGCGTGGAGCGTCCGGTGATGGAGTTCGTGCCTGATGCGATCGCACACAGCTTATCAATCGTCTTCCCGCTTAAGAAGGCATCGGTGAAGTCTGCCCCCTCGATAATGATGCCATCTACATTGGTGTTGAACACAAATGCCCCTTCCAGCACCGCATGGGTCAAATTGGTGCGGACAAGTCGAGCGTTATCCAGGGTCGCGTAGCTCAAATTTGCGCCTTCCAGGTTAGCTTGCTCCAGGTTGGAGCCAAACAAACTCACCCCTGTTAAATCTGCGTTGTGTAAATCGCTGTTTCGCAGATTCGCGTCTGTGAACTGAGAATCCGTCAGGTTTTGATTAGAAAAATCGGCTTCGATCAGCGACATCTTTGTGTAGTTTTCGGCGATCGCCCCTGGAGCCATCATCATGAGTACTAAGGGATTAGCAAAAAATAAAATCTCCAAGAGAGGAGATTTTGGGTATTTTATTTTCACGCCAGTCCCTAGGGCGTGTTTTAAAACTAGTTGAAAGGGTTGTTTTTTCGTGCGCTTTGCGCACGAAAAAACAACTTTTAAAACAGACCCTAGCAGCCCTACTCATCACCCGTATTATTTCAGAGAATGAGCATTGCCAGGAAGGTTTGCCTGACAGCACGACCTCTCTTTCTACCTCTCTCTAAAGCGTTGCTTCGCAGTTTCAAACGCTTCGTTCATAACAGCTTGAATGCGCTTCGGATCAGGCTTCTTCCCTCCCATGAGATCGCCAAAGTAGACACAGGCACCCTCACCCAGTGCCCAGGTGTAGGCTGCTGCCCACGACGCAGCAATGACGCTGCCAAATCCGGGGATGAACTTAATCAGTTCTCGACCAACGGCCTGAGCAACAAAGCCTCCGGCGATCGCACTGGCGACTCC
>JAYKJC010000724.1:0-10203 GCA_035285885.1 Leptolyngbyaceae cyanobacterium
CATTTTCAGAAATCAGCACAAAATACCCTGATGATGATGTGTTTTATTACAACAACGGAATTGGCGAGCCTGTTGCTTGTATGCTAAGTAGCTTGTCTGTGGTACTTTCATAGCCTTGCCACTAACGCCCCAGCGGCTTGCCGTTCGGTGGCTATTTTGAAAACGAATTTGTCAAACTTAAAATACACTTTATATGAAAAATGAAACTCCAAACAACCAGTCAACCGCCACTGACGGCAAACCGCCTGTTGTAGGCAGTGCTTCTTTGACGGAAGCGCAAATCGCATATCAAATAGAGATGGACGATGAGGAAGATAGCTACTGGGAGGATGAAGATAATTTCCAATGCTGTGACAATTGCGATTTGCCCGATGCTTGTTGCGATTTTGGTTGTGCTATTCAGCAAGGTTTGCGTAGGGATGATGTTTTTTAGCATTGCCTACAACGCCCATCTTAACGAAGTAGCCAACTCTATCCAATTTGCTTGTTTGGCTATTTCGTTAAAATGGCCGTTATACATCATTGTTTGGAACAAATCTAAATAAGTGCTAGTATTGCCTTAAAAAAAGGCACCATGTACCTACACCTAGCAGATAGAGGATTATCAGAAAGCGCATTTCAGCGTAAATGGAGGCAATTCAAAAACTATGTAGGAACGAGAGTTGGGCCAGCTGTTGAAAATGTTATCAAAGGAAATTTTACCCCTAGAGGAATACTTGGTAGAGTTGGGCAAGTTATAGATTTTGCTAAAACAGGAGATTTTGTGCACTTGGACCCAACAACTAGACCAAGTAAACAGCAAGTAAGAAACGGTCTTATCGCTGGCGCCGTACTTGGAGGAGCAACTTTGTTAGGGCTTTCAGCTGGCTTAATACCTGTTGCAGCTGCCGGATCTGGTAAAGCTGCCTTATTGCCCGCTAGTTCTGGCGGAATAAAAGTGGGCACTAAATTAAAAGACCTGCTAGGTATAAATAAAGAATTTGTTCAAAAGTTGGCCGGAAGTGCTGCAAGCAAATTATTAACCGATGCAGCTGGTAGAGTGGTAGGTTTTCAGCCTGGAGTAAACCCAAGCGACCCGTTAAACATGGATGATCTTCAACCAATCGGAGATCCTCCACCAATGACAAACGAAAAAGATAATACGTTACTTTATTTAGGAATGGGACTTTTGGCTATAATGGCTTTAAAATGAAAATGATAACTACGAGAACGCTACCCTTCCATGAAGCTAGCGTAGTGTATTCAAAAAAAATTGGAGATATACCAGAAGGTGAAACAGTTACGCTGGTAGAAAATCCCGGGCTAGGCTCAGACGCCAGGAAAGTAAACTATAAAGGTGTAACTGGATGGCTTCCAACATCTGGAGTTAATGGTTTAAAAACGCTTGACAACAGATTTGTTGTTACGAAAGAAACTGGAGGTACCGAATTTGTTACAACCGAAGAATATGAAGAGCAGGAAAAAAAAAATATTGCTCCTCTCTTATTAATTTTCGCAGCGTTATTTGTTTTTTCAAATTGATCCTTACTATATTTGAGCAATTATTATTTAGACACAATCTAAACAAAGATGGCAAGAGTTAAAAAATCAGGTACTGGACGTCGCAGAGCTGCAAAGCCTATTGTTCGTCGTCGGTCAACCAGCGTAGTTTATTCACCTAAGCGCAGAAGTCGCAGACGTCTTTCAGTTGGTGGAGCTTTTAACAAAGGCTCAATCATGAATGTATTGGAAGCAGCAGCCGGAGGCATAGCAGCCGGACTTGTTAAGTCTAAAGTACTGCCATTGGTAGGAATGACACCAGACGGACTTACCGGAAATGCAGCAGGTTTGGCTGTTTCGGTCTTAACCGGCACAATGTTAAAGCGTCCAATGCTTGCAGCCGGAATGGCTGGAGTATTCGGATCTGGCCTAGGTCAAGCCCTGGCGCCCGGTATGCTTTCAGAAGGCAACCCTTTTGCCTTTGCCGACAATGCAAATTTTGTAAATCCCTTCCTGTTGAGTCAAGGATCTGGCAGTATGCAGGTTCCATCAGCATCCCCATCATATTATTAATCTAAACCCTTTTTCACAGTGAAAAACCTCATTAAAATAAGCTCCTTTTTTGCCTTTTTGCTTTTGGCAATCATTTCATTCATTGAACCTTCTCAAGCTTCCGATGTTGTGGCTATCGCTATGATCCCTGGAATGGCTTACGGAGATATCGGTGTTTTGCCAACACCTCAACAAAAGCTCGCTTACATTGCTGCTAAGCTAGGCTCAACTAATGTAGACGATCTCCAAGTTTCTCAACGGACATTAATAGATACCTTGCCAATAGTTCCGCTAACAGGTAACACTATCCTAAACTTTTTTGACCAGGTAGGACAAAGAGGCTTTCCGGCTACTAACGTAACTGATAACAAGCTAGGAAAGGGCGAAGCAATAATTGTTCAACGTGTATCATTTGGTATTATTATCCGAAACACAGCTGCACCACAGGAAGTAATTGAGACATTCCCTTTTTGCGGAAACGTTTCAGCCGATGTTGCTAAAGAATATAAAGGTTTATACGCAAGCCAGTTTTCACTAAAAATAGGAAGTTCGGAAGTCATTAAAAAAATGTCGCTGCTTGAAATGTACGGACCTTTTAACAAAGGAGCCAAATTCAACAATGTTGCGCTTTCAACAGCAACGGCACCAGCGCAAAGCGAAAAAGAAACTTCTCACGATGTGATTTATTTTGACAGCTTCCCAGGTATCACAGAAAATAACGAGTTTGTGGTATCTCTTCAAATTCCTCCATTGGTTGCGATTACGCCTCCACCATCAACCTCAGCTTTCATCTTCTGCAAGCTAGAGGGTATCGGATGTGTTTACAGTCCTAGCACTAAGTATTAATGGAAGCATTAGTAAAGCTAGTCCTCGAAAATCTTACAATGGCCGGAGTTACATTCACGGCCATTGTAGAATTTTTGCTTAGGATCATACCCACAAAGCGCAAAATGTCAGTATTGCGACTTGCAGCCAGAATTTTAGATTTTATCATTAAAGATCGTGTAAAGTAATGACAGAGGTACAAGCATACAATCAAAAAGCCACTCCTAGAGTAAAAGGTTATGATTTTAACGCTGCTGTTGGGATCACCGTCCAAACCTTAAACTCTATTTCCGGTGAAGCTAGATTTTTGCTGGGTGTATCGGTTCAGTCAAATGTCCCTGCAACAGATCTACAAGATTTGCGAATGACCCTCAAAATCAACAGCTCGATAATACTAGACAACGTAAGCGCTCTACTTTTGAATCCAGCGACAAACCCTAAAGGAAATGCCCCTTACAACGTGACAAACGTGCTGCTCGCTGGAAATGATAGCGTTGAAATAACTTGGAACAATACAGGGTTAGCGGTGAAAAACAATATCCGGATCCATTTCTATTATTTGAACGGCACGCCGGAGTAATTGTAAATTCATTAAACATTCATAAATTAGGGCCATCAATTGGCCCTTTTTTATTTATGATAACTCCAGTTCTCGAAAAATTAATTCTGGCAGGTTTAGCAGATTTCCGAACCTTTAATATTGGAGCCAGCTCAAGTAGTCAATTAACTACTGCTGAAGACAAGGTTACGATTCTAACAGGGATACTTTGGAATGACTTTTTATGGAATTATGTGGGTGATGCTAATTATGTGCCTAATTATCACGTTCAATTAATTTTGACTGATATAAGCAACAAGCGAACAAACGTATACACGATCAACCCAAGAGCCAGGGCATCAAAAGCCGTTACCGGAGGATCAGCCGAGCAGTATCAGGACAAAGGCGAACCCATATACATTCCTTGCTATCATATCTTCAATGGATCAATTCAATTTGAAATAGTTGGAGGTTATGTATTCAACGGCACTACCATACCTTTGGATTTTGGTCCAGTTACGCCACAGGTAGGCAACCTGCCCCCTCCTTTGGGCACTAGAGGTGCAAACGTTGCCAGACTATCAGTTAGTCAAGGTAATAACGATATTCGTCACAATGGAGACAATGATATAGTGCTTTCCAACAATGCAAACAATGAATATCGAATAGGTACGGATCCTGGCACCCTTCCGGCAGCAAGCACAGTTTTAAATATCATTGACGGTGCCTTACCTGGTCGTATGGCCGGATGCCCGGCAGCAACCATGCAGCTGGTTCAAATCAATTCAAACGTGTACGAAAGATTAATCAAAAAAACTATTGAGGAGTTTTCGATATGACACTAAGCGAAATTAAAAAAGAGTTGGTTAATCAAGGATATCAACTTATTTGCTTATACAGCGAGCGAAACGAAAAGTTGATTAATTACAATCAAACACCAAGATCCGGCAAAGCTCATGCAGATACCATAGCTCATTGGAAAAAAATTGAAGCCTATATTGAAAGCTCGTTGACTCCAGATGGCATCTATCAAATAGGCGCAAAACTCAAAGGAGTTAAAAGCCCTGAAATGTTTTACCGATTTACAAAAGGCAAAGTACAGGCTCCAGCGCAAACTCAGGTAACAAAAGAAGTAGTTCAGAAAAGCAGTAGCGAGGAAATAACCTGGGAGGAGTATAAAGCCCTGTTGTTACGAAACGCTGAACTTGAAGCGGAGATAGTTAGGCTAGAATCTATAATCCAACAAATGCAGCAGGAAGACGAGGACGACGAACAATTTGCGGACGAACCTCAGTCTGGCCAGGATAAATTATTTTCGGTATTGGCTGACAAACTAGCGACACCAGGTTTATTTGATGCACTTTTGACCAAATTTGTAGGAGTTCCGACCATTCCGGCTATGGCTCAAAATTTCCCTACCTGGGAACATCTTTGCGATATGTATCAGGCTAACCTAAGCAATCCGGTTACCCTTCAAAACATTGAGGAACAAATGAAACTTTATTATCCAGAACAATACGCAAAAGCCAAAGCAAATGCAGGAAAAGGAACTTGAAAATCAACTGTCAAGGTGCAATACCGTTAAAGAAATGCTGGAAGTTATGACAGAAAACTATCATTGCGATTTTCAGCTTTCGATATTTATGAAGCCATTAATTATACCAATTCTAATTAAGGCTGTATCTTTGTTAGGATTGAAGCCCAAAAACATTATTGATATATGATTTATTCGGTAACTGAAATCATAGGAAAAACACTATTTCCGGCCAGTCAGCCTGTAAAACTGTATAGAACGCCAGACGTTAAAAGTCCGGTTATATTTACAGTCAACCCTGGTACAGGGCTTGGAATTGTATTTTCCTACGTTCAGCGACCTGACGGCATTTACTGGCAATTTACCGATGGTAACGGACGTCCATATTTTGCAAAACATGAACCAGGTAGATTTTCTCTAACTGCACTACGTCAGCAAGGCGCACAATCAACCATCGAAAAAATAAAAGAAGATCAACAAGCTAAACCCATGAGCTGGCAAACCGTTGCCCTTTTAGTAGGTTTAGGCATTTCAGTAGCAGTAGGATCCAGATTTTTATGAGCGCAAACCCTGTAATTATTGCAAACGCTGTATTGTCGACGTTGACAGATTTTAATCTATTCCCTTCTGTTTCAGCAGCCCAGGCAATTTTAGAAAGTCGTAACGGCGAATCGGCTTTGTCGAGATCTCCAAACAATAACTTTTTTGGCTTTAAGGCTGGGTCCACATGGAAGGGCGAAACGGTAACCTTTAACACTCAGGAAGCAACAGGCCAAGAAAGAGCAGCATTCAGAAAGTATTCAAGTCCCTTGCGTTCATTTGTAGACAGGAACCAACTTTTCTACCGCTGGTCAAGATATGCTCAGGTGGTTTCAGCTAAAACACCTGAAGATCAAATAGCAGCTATTGGGAGGTCAGGTTATGCAACAGATCCACGCTACGCAGAGAAATTGCTAAATGTTTTAAAAACCTATAACTTAGAGCGACTTGACGTTATCCGTCCAACTTTAATAAGTGCAGCCGGGCTTTTTATCATGTATCAATTAATTGAAAACCAATGAAAAATCTTATTATTCCAGGTCTTTTAACTTTTGGGCTTATTTATTTATTCAGGCAGAAAAGCGGAGCTGAAGAAATAAGAGCCTCAATTACGTCCGTTAGGATTGACAAATTCGATCCATCAGGCATTTCGCTAAACCTCAATGTAAGGATCCAGAATTTATCAAAGTTTTTGGTCAGGGTTAATTCAATCGCTGGCGAAATCTTATCCGGTGGGTCAAGTCAAGCAACTTTTCAAAGTGCTTCTGTTGGGTCTATACCGGCAAACGAAACAAAGCAAATATCCATTAATGCGTTTGTTCCATCTGTTGCAGCAGTCAGGGCATTATTAAAGTTTGCCGGAAATCCTACAGGTTATGTCAACTCATTAACAATTAGGATGCTGATAAACACTCCGCAAGCTCAAATTACGGTCAATACAGACGTAAGGGGTAACGCAATTGATAAAACAGGAATAGCTGCATGAGGTTGAAGATCTTTCGGTTTTTAAGGTCGTTAATTATCATTGACTACGAGAAAACCACAACAGAGCAGGAAAGATTTTACAAAATCACAATCACAGAGCGTAAATGGAAATTCCGAATTCCAGGAATGGAGGAACAAATAAAAAGTCGGGAGAACCATACTATTCTTTAGACACTGTTCAGTTTCCTATCGAGGGCGGATCTTTATTTTCTAAAGAATTTGCTTATGAGCTGGCAATAAATTCATTGGGTTTTGTTCCCAAAGAAATCAGGTCTGTTCAATTTGTTCGTTTTATTCCTTTGAATTCCGGAATTGTTACAGTTGATTTTTCTCCTAATTATTTTTACGGCATGGTTCAGCCTTCAATGAATGGTAGTAGTTATATTTTAGATATACTTTTAGACAATGTAATTATCTCTCAAGTATCTGGCGGGCCTAGTTTTCCAAAATCAGAAATACCAATCTTGTTTAACAGAACATCACAGCCTAATGTCAATTTAAATACAGTTCAGAGGTTAATAGGTTACTTGATCGTAAATCCCAATACGCAGTAGATTGATCCTTTAAACTAAATCCTTTGATATTTTCAAAGGCTTTTTTACTTTTGTCGTGCCTGAACGTATAAGCAATGCAGCGGTGCAACTTAAAGGATAAGGCAGCGACTCATTAAATGAAGCCTGGTTATTTACTTAACCAGGCTTTTGTTATTTATACTCATTACAAATTACGGCCAGGATTTGATTTTTTGCTTTTGGCTTCATTGATTTACAAAGCCAATTAACCACTATTTAGAATTGATCTAAATAAAACACTAACATTTAATAGATCGCACATGAAAAAACCGAAAAAAACACCGACCTGTTCAACAGTATCCGGTGATGCTAAGAGATTGACTAAAAAGCTGTATGCCATCGCCAACGATAACAATCAATATCTGATCGAAGTCGATCCGATGGACGGTGGTTTGATAGTTGGCCCCGATTATCTAGCATTAACATTTGAAACTATTGAAGGCGCTGAGATATACTTAGAGATTTATCTCCCAGACAGCGACTTTATTATAGTCGAACATCAAGGAAACTTTAAACCAGTAAAACAAATCTGGTATCACAAATTTTTACCCAAAATTCTAAACATTTTCAACCATGCCAAACTACAATTTTGATTTAATTGAACTGCCTGTTGGTTCTATTGTGTTCGACAATCTTTTAACAAAGGTTGTAGAATTGAACTTAACCAATTTGCTTTTCTTACAATTCGAACACGATAAATTTTCATTAAGATTTTCTCCGATTTTGTTAACTGAACATATTATGGATAGTTTGAGATGTGAAAACGGAATTCATAAAACACCTTTTCTGCACAAATCTGAAAGATTTGATAATTGCCATCACTATAAAATTGGTGGTTATGTTGAAGTTTTAACATATAGTGGCAAATTACACCAAATGGTAGATGTAAGGCACCGTCATGAAACACTAAACGAAGTTATGTACTTACACCAGTTGCAATCCTTTGTGTTCATGGTAACTGGATATAAACTAGACGCATCAAAACTGCTCGAGAATGATACAAAAGAATAAACACCAAGCAAAGCGCAGGCAATTCAATAGAATGAAATATTCTTTACTGATCAGCCTAAAAAAACTGCCTTTGTCTGATAGGCTTTACATTTGCTACTACCTTATTTTTTGCCGTCTATGATAAATGCAATTTTTTTCCGTCCGCTTCATGTCGTGAACCCCGTAAGTAATACGGGGGCTATCACGACATCGACCAAAACCGAATTCCAAAGCCTGAAAGGCTTACACAATTGAATTTCAGGTACTTATGATCAAATTAGTAGAAAATCAATGCGTGTTCAATTTAGACTGGCTTCAGTTAGGCGGTAAACTTAGAAAAGTACAATTTCTGGACGTTCAAAGTCCTTATGTTGCAAAGACTAGAGATATAGCAACTCCGCTATTCAAGTCAATTGTCGATCTGTACGATAATGAGAATAATCATATAGCGGTAATTATGACAGATCCGAGAAGTCCAATAATTCCACCTGATACAGTGCTAGTTAAATTTATCAATCGAATACTATACAGTTCAAGGCTTCCCTCAATAGTGAAGCAGGTTGAGCAAGTTTATCAATTTGACTTTAAGCATATCACCAGGGTAGACCTAGCAATTGATTTTAATCGGTTTATCGATTATCCGGATCCGCACGATTTTATATCTGCCTATGTAAGCGACCGGATTATGAAGCTAGGCAAAGGTAAATTTATGACCGTTGGAACGGTGACTAAACCTCATCAGTTTGACTATATCCGATATGGCAGCCCTAAAAGTAACCTTCAATACTACCTTTACAACAAATCGAAAGAATTGAAACAGGTGGCGGACAAGCCCTATATTCGGGAGTTTTGGGAGCTGAACCAAATAGATACATTGGCCCCGGTATGGAGATTGGAATTTTCTATTAAAACTCCTAGGTACATGGTAAATGAGGTCGATACCGATACCGGGGAGCTGCTGGAGGATGAATTTGTAGACTTCAACAAAATACTGGACCGGAAGTATCAGCGGAATTTATTGGTTTACCTGCTTAGCAAGTATTGGCAATTTGTAATACCTCGACCAGTAAAGAGGATGGATCGGCTTCCGAGAATTAAATTTCTGCAACTTTCCGATGATTACAAGTTTTTCAGAAAAGTAAAGCCAGCTAAAGATGTAACTAAGACCGACAAGATATTTATCAAAAAATTGTTTTTAGCTAAAAACGATCAAGCGTTAATGTCAAAGCTCGAAGATATGAACGCTCATTTGAGAGGTAATGACACAATTGCGAATTCAACAATTGAAGATTTGATTAATACCTTTGTTCACGAACGGAAACTTCAAGAATGGTACAAACACAAAATTTTAGAAAATGAAAGCCTTCACTAAATACACAAATTTAGAGGACACGCTAATAGCCCTTAAACAACAAGTTGCAGATAGTATAGATTTCTGCATAGTCAATTTTAGCGGAATGCGATCAGCAGACGAACTGTTCTACATTTTAAAAAACCATGTTCACTATGTCAATGATCCAAAAAATGTAGAAACAATTCAAACAGCGCAAACGCTATTGAGTAAAAAAAATGTACTTGGCTCCTATGGCGCTGGAGATTGTGACTGTTTTACCGTTTTGGCTTCTGCCTGTTTTGAAGCAAACAATTGGCCTTACCAAATTAGATTGGTCGGCAATGGAAAACACCCTACTCATATTTACAACATAGTAAAATGCCCAAAACTCGGTTGGATGCCATTTGATTTGACAAATCCAATACCAGGTATAGAAAGAAAATACTACAAGATGCAAACGCTACCAGTTAACATCATTTGGAAAAATTGAAATGGAGAAAAATGGCGAATTTGTATTTACCGAAACCATTTAACATCACTTGGAAATAACATTCTCGCAGATTGCTGATGGCGGGGACTTAGAACCACAAAATGTCGGCCTAATCACAAAATTCAATAAGATGTCAGAAGTATCAAAAACAACCGAAAACCCCGCTATTGGTAATGTGCTGTTAGTGGCCGGGCTTATGTTCACTGCTAAATCATTGGATGGTGAGCAAATTGAAATGTCATTTTCAGAAATCAGCACAAAATACCCTGATGATGATGTGTTTTATTACAACAACGGAATTGGCGAGCCTGTTGCTTGTATGCTAAGTAGCTTGTCTGTGGTACTTTCATAGCCTTGCCACTAACG
>JAYKJC010000725.1:0-4940 GCA_035285885.1 Leptolyngbyaceae cyanobacterium
CGCAAGACATGGGGCGCAAAGCGCTCAACATAAGGCCGTGGCGCATGATAGGGCATGTGGGTACCCATCAGGTTAATAAACGTAAACACAGGCTGATCGGTATCCGTTCCAGAACGGTTGATCAGCAGATTTGCTGCGTCGTCCAGGGACTTAACGGTGTTGCCCTTAAAGCTCAATGCCGTTTGCCACAGCGGCACCATCAGCGGAGAGAAGGACAGGGCAAGCAGCATTTCAGACCGCGCAAAGGAATCCTGAATTTTGCCTAATCCATTCGCCAAAACACGCTTGAAAAACTGACGATAGAGACCAATCAGTCCTCTATGCCGTCCGGCCTGGTTGGGGTGAGACGTGAGCAGGCCGCTATAGTTCAAAAAGCTTTCAAAGCCTCGTCGCAGGCCGTTATTAATGACGCCGACGAGGGGATTATTGCAAAAACCAGCCGTGAAATAACCGCCCGCACTGAGTCGTTCTGCCAGGGTGGTGAGATCATCGGGTAAGACAGAATAGGACTGCAACACCTGATGCGCTGAGGGATACAGTCCGGTGAACATGGATGCGTGGGAAGGCACCGTCCACTGAGCGGCTGAAATTGCGTTGCGAAAGAGGGTCGAGTGGGTCGCCAATGCATCCAAATTTGGAGAGGTATGGAGGGGATACCCGTAGCAGGAGAGGCGATCGCTCCGCTGAGTATCGAGCACAAGAAACACAATATCTGGACGCCGAACTGACATAGCTGATTCTGTTAATTAACGTTTACACATTGTCCCATTCTGCCGTGTCTATCGTTGATCGACAGCGAACATTCTCACCGATAACCCCCTATCGGGAATTTTCGGTGAGATGCTGAGTACCCTAAATGTTAATCAAACTAGCTCTGAATTACACCACTCCAGAGGCAGGTTGTGCGGCTTGGGGTTGAGGTTGAGGCTGGAACTTGAACAGCGAGAAGACAACGTTTCGGCGAATTTCCGTCATCATGTCCAAGAACAGCTCATAGCCCTCACTCTTGTATTCGATGAGCGGATCTTTCTGTCCATAGCCCCGCAGGCCGACGGATTCCTTCAGCGCATCCATCCGCTGGAGGTGCTCACGCCACAAGGTGTCAATTTGCTGCAAAATGAAGAATCGCTCGGCCTGGCGCATCAATCCGGGCTGAATTTGATCGACTTGCGCTTCCTTAATGTCATAGGCAATGCGCACCTGCTCATGCAGAAACGTCTTCATTTCCGTCATCGTCAAATCTTCGATCTGGGCGGGCTCCAGGTCAGACAGCAGATAGACAAATTCCTTTGCTTTATCGACAAGCTTGCCCAATTGCCACTCTTCTGGAGGGAGTTCAGGGTTCACATAGGCGTCAACAATGTCGTCCATGGTTTGTTCCGCATATTTGATGACCTGCTCTTTCAAGTCCAGCCCTTCGAGAACTCGACGCCGTTCGGCATAGATCGCACGACGCTGGTTATTCATCACTTCGTCATACTCGAAGATTTGCTTCCGCATGTCGTAGTAATAGGTTTCAACCTTTTTCTGGGCTCCTTCGAGCGATCGCGTCAGCATTCCAGACTCAATGGGCATATCTTCTTCTACGCGGAAGGCATTCATCAGCCCAGCAACGCGATCGCCCCCAAAGATCCGCAGCAGATTATCTTGCAAGCTCAAGAAGAACCGAGTCGAACCGGGGTCACCCTGCCGACCGGCTCGTCCTCGAAGCTGGTTGTCAATCCGTCGAGATTCGTGACGTTCTGTACCAATTACATGAAGCCCGCCGAGTTCAACGACTTCGTTATGTTCTTTGTCGGTAAAGGCTTCGTACTCTTGGCGAATGTGGTTGTAAGCCTCACGCAGCTTCAGAATAACGGGGTCTTCAATGGGAGCTTTTTCTGCGGCGGTTGCCAATTTGTCTTCAGCATCTAGCTCAGCGAGCGATCGCTCCCCATGTTGCTGAATCGCAAATTCGGTTGCCGATTTGATTAACTGCTCAGCTTCGGCAGAAATCTCCGTTGGGAAGATCTGAGGTGACACCTTCCAGGACTTTTCTTTCTGTCCAGATGCGAAGCCTTTGCCTCCTTTCTTGCTGCTCTTCGCGGCGGCCACCTGATTGACCGAGAAACTATCTTCATCCTCTGGTTTGACCAGCGCAGGCATAAAGTATTCTCGGACTTTCAGTCTCGCCATGTAGTCGGCATTTCCGCCCAGGATGATGTCTGTTCCCCGTCCGGCCATGTTAGTGGCGATAGTCACGGCTCCAGCCCGTCCGGCCTGAGCCACAATTTCAGACTCGCGCTCCACGTTCTCAGGCTTTGCGTTGAGCAGGTTATGGGGCACCTCCAGTTGGCTCAATAATCCCGAAAGAAGCTCAGATTTCTCAACACTGGTTGTGCCTACCAGAACAGGACGACCCGCCTCGTGCATTTCAGCACAGTCTTGGGCGATCGCATTCCACTTTGCTTCTTCTGTCTTGTACACCACATCTGACAAATCGGCTCGGCCATTTGGGCGATTCGTCGGCACAACCGTCACTTCAAGGTTATAAATCTTTTCAAACTCAGCTTCTTCTGTTTTTGCGGTTCCCGTCATCCCTGCCAACTTGGGATAGAGCAAGAAGAAATTCTGATAGGTAATGGTTGCAAGGGTCTGAGTTTCGGGCTGAATATCCACATGCTCTTTCGCCTCAATGGCCTGATGCAGCCCATCACTCCAGCGGCGTCCGGGCATGACCCGCCCCGTAAATTCGTCAACAATCACAACTTCTTTGTTGCGAACAATATAGTTGACATCTTTAATAAAAAGTTCTTTGGCTTTGACCGCATTAAAGATGTAGTGTGCCCAGGGATCTTTGGGGTCAAACAAGTCAGAAACCCCAAGCATTTGCTCGGCTTCGATGTAGCCCTCGTCGGCCAGCAACACGTTGCGTGCCTTTTCGTCTACTTCGTAGTGCCCCTCGGCCTCTTCGTCTTCTTTGCGAGTCAGCGTTGCGGCGATTTCGGCAGCCCGCACATATTTTTCGCTGGGGCGCTCCACTTGTCCAGAAATAATGAGCGGCGTTCGAGCCTCATCAATCAAAACGGAGTCAACTTCGTCGATCACACAGAAGTTAAACGGACGCTGCACCACATCGGCCATCGCCGTTGCCATGTTGTCGCGCAGGTAGTCAAACCCGAACTCACTGTTGGTTCCGTAGGTGATGTCGCACCCATAATTTTTCTTTCGCTCAGTAGGACTCATGCCCTGCTGAATCAGCCCAACTTCCAGTCCTAAAAACCGATGAACCTGCCCCATCCATTCGGCATCTCGACGAGCCAGGTAGTCGTTCACCGTAACGATGTGAACGCCTTTGCCCTCAAGCGCATTGAGGTAGGCCGGAAGCGTCGCGACAAGGGTTTTTCCCTCGCCTGTTTTCATTTCAGCAATTTGCCCGTTGTGGAGCACCATGCCCCCAATCAACTGGACATCGAAGTGACGCATCCCAAGAACGCGTCGTGCCGCTTCACGAACTACCGCGAATGCTTCTGGCAGGATTGAGTCGAGAGACTCATCCTTTTCCAAACGCTGCCGAAATTCAGCCGTTTTTCCAGACAATTCGTCGTCAGAAAGGGGCTGGATCTCTTCTTCAAGAAGGTTAATTTCGACGACATCAGGCTGATATCGCTTAAGCTTGCGAGCGTTTGGATCGCCAAAAAGCTTCTTAAACATGGCAAAAAATGTAAACGAACAAAGAGGACTGTTGAAGCTGAACTCAAAACAGGTAGTGAGCTATTACCACCCATTATCACAGTATAAGCAAGGGACTACATCTCCGCACTGCAATCCCAGAGAGAAGCGGTAAAGATACCCGAACCACGAAGGTGCATTCTTGCGATTTACCTTTGTAATTACCCTTGTTTAAGTACTATTCCTTGAAATGCACTCTTCCTTAAATTCCTTCGATCATCCTATCATTCAGACTGCATGAGGAATCACGGGCTTCACCTTACAGGGGAGAAGTTTCAGTTTATTCTAACCCCGTCTTTGACTAGGACTTGTCAAAGTCTTAAATCCATAATGAAGGAATGAAGGTTTTGGGTGCGCAGGGCGTGCCCAAAACCTTCATTCCTTCGTGAACTTTGCCAAGTTGTGTTTGACGGAGATTGATGTAATCCGGCGGGTTGGGGGTCGTCAAATCAAGAATTGAGGGAAATCAAGAATTGAGGGCAACCGACAATTGGGGGCAAAAATCAAGGTCATCAGCTGAGGTCATCAACGAGGGCGATGAATTCTCGCTCAAAGGTGACGTGGGCTCGATTGGTGCGTCCTCCCAGGTAAAGGCGATCGCCCTCTTGCAGCGCCCAAATTTGCGAATGCGACACATAGCTCATCACCACTCCCACCATCAGCAGGCCAAAGCCCAGGTAGACCAGCGGAATGCCTGGATCTGCCTTGATTTGCAGTCCCGTACTTCCCACCAGTTCATCAAGCGTAAGCATCACGCCGTTAACAGCCAGGCTCATGCCTTCTCGAATGGTGCCGATGAGGGTGCCCTCAGTGTCATAGACCACAACGGTTCCTTGGAGATCTTTGGCGACGACGGCAACCCCATCACTCATGTCGGGTTTGGTGGGAATCCAGGTGCCCCAGATGCGTCCACCATCAGCCATCGGCAACTGGGCCATTGGGAGCTGTAGAACAGGGCTGTTGTTGACATGCACACGGGCAGCGGCGATCGCCCAGTCAGCTTGATAGAACGTCACGCCCTTGTACCGCAGGGGTTCATTCACATGAATCACTTTCCGATCCAGTTCGTCTCCCGCTTCATTCACCACAGAGAGGTCGGAGTAGAACTGGTCGATGGTTCCCTCTGGGGTGTAGTCAATCCAAAATCGGTTGACATGCACGCCCCAATCTTTGGGAATTTGAGATTCTGCCCAAGGCCCTGCATCAAAAATATTGCGCACCTGGAAGGT
>JAYKJC010000726.1:0-4689 GCA_035285885.1 Leptolyngbyaceae cyanobacterium
TGCTGATCAACCGTTCTGGAACGGATACCGATCAGCCTGTGTTTACGTTTATTAACCTGATGGGTACCCACATGCCCTATCATGCGCCACGGCCTTATGTTGAGCGCTTTGCGCCCCATGTCTTGCGGGATAAGAAGGCGCGGCATTATCTGCGTCAATTTAACAGCGACGTGTATGGCTGGCTGGCTCCGCTGATGGGAGCACTGGACGACCACGAAAAAGCTACGCTAGACGGCATGTACGATGCAGAAGTAGCATGCCAAGATGACCAGTTGGGAGTGTTCTTCAAACGGCTAAAAGAAAGTGGACAGCTCGACAACACGTTACTCATTGTTTGTTCTGATCATGGGGAGCATTTGGGCGAAAAGCAGTTCATTGGCCATTCTCTCTCGCTCTACAACGAACTCGTTCGTGTACCGCTGATTATTCATGACCCGAGTGGGTCTCTGCCCCAGGGTCAGGTTCGCGATGATGTGGTTTCTACCCGGCGATTGTTCCACACTGTACTCACCAGTGCCGGGTTGGCCAGTCAAGAAGAGCGATCGCTCACGTTGGCCCACGACGCCTCAGCCGATCCTGAGAAGAGCCAGGTGTTCTCAGAAGCCATTCCGCCTCAAAACGTGGTGAATTTGCTGCAAAAACGCCAGCCCCAACTGATTCGCGATCGCTTCTGCGACCAGCCTCGACGGGCCATCTGGTTAGGGAATCACAAGCTCATCGAAACAGGGCAACACCTGCTTGAACTGTATGACATTACGCAAGACCCACGAGAAGATTTGAACTTGAGCAGCATCTTTCCTGAGAATGTCGAAGTGTTGCAGGATTGCCTCAAGTCGTTTGTGGGAGATTATGAAATGGCGAATGTCGCAACGGGACGGGCTCCTGGGTTTGACGATCCGGAAGTGCAGCAACGGCTTCGAGATCTGGGCTACCTGGAAGATTAAGCGCTAGGTCTATCAAGATATAGGTCTATCAGGCGGCTTCCTCCCTGGGGCAGACATACTCGTCGAACCATTTCAGCTCCAGCTCTTCGAGCGTTCCGTTCGCTCTCATGTGACGGAGCACTTGATTGACTGAGCCCAGGAGGGGTGACCGTTTTGGGAGACCAATCGCGACCCCAGAAGGTGCTTCATTGTCTAACGCCAGCGTGTTGACTTTCCACCGTCGTCTGAGATAGTGTCGGGCGATCGCCGCATCGAGAATCGCCGCATCTATTTCTTTGGACGTGACAGCTCGTAGCAACGTAGAGGTGCTGTCGAAAAAGACACGCTCGCCATCGGGTACAGTAGCCGCCAAGCGGTCATGAATCGTTCCTGGCCTCACACCAATCAGCCGACCCGATAAATCGGAGACGTCCTCAATTTCCATATCAGCGGTGCTCACAATCAGACTTTTGACTTCGTGATAGACCCGTGAAAAACTCACGACTTTTTTCCGTTCATCGGTTGGGGTGAGGGCGGCGATCGCCAAATCAGCATCTTCAGACCGCAACGCCAGCAGCAGTTCGTTAAACGGCATCAGGTCAAAGTGAAGAGGTGTATTTAATTCAGTAGAAATGGCTTTCGCCAGATCAATATCAAATCCCATGAGATGGTTCACACCGTTATGGGACTCGATAAATTCATAGGGGCAATAGTCTGGAGCGGTTGCAACGCGCAGAAGGCGTGCTTCTTGGTGGCGCTGGTTCGCCAGGGCCGTGCCGATCACAATCAGGATGGACACGCACACAATCAATAAAAAAGGTCGCCAACGCATCATAGGTGTGTCTGCTCAAGGCTTGCTGATTGATATCTTGCCCTATTCACAGAATGAACCGCCTTCACAGAATTTTCTCTAACCCATACACCAGAGATTTAAGTTTCGTTACGGCTCGAATTGACAGCAGCACACCGGGCATGAACGAGGATCGGTGGGTGGTGTCATGGCGCAGGGTGTAGATTTGGCCTGCCGCGCCGAAAATCACCTCCTGATGGGCGATGAGTCCAGGTAAGCGAACGCTGTGAATGCGAACATTCTCATCAGCCGCACACCCCCGTGCCCCAGGGATCGATTCTGTTTCATTCACCAATGGAGGATTGAAGGATTTGCCCATTTCACCCAGCATTTGAGCGGTTTTAATGGCGGTGCCGCTCGGTGCGTCAGCTTTCTGGTTGTGATGAAGTTCAATGATCTCCACATGGTCGAAATACTTGGAGGCGCGAACCGTGGCTTCTTGCAGCAGAACCATGCCAATCGAGAAGTTGGGGACAATCAAGCAGCCCGTACTGGCTTTGTCCGCGAACTCTGCTAATTCTTGAATTTGCCCAGCCGTGAGTCCCGTCGTGCCCACCACAGGCCGAATGCCGTAGGCGATCGCCGACCGCACATTCTCATAGACCGAGTCTGGATGAGTGAAGTCCACCATCACCCCAAGCTCTTTTTCTTGAACGGCTGAGGCGAGGGTCGCTTCCATGTCGTTGAGAATCGGTACTTCTAGCGGGCCGCATCCCGCGACTTCCCCCACATCCTGACCGATGAGATCGGGTTTGCGGTCAATCGCTCCAATCAACGTCATATCCTCAGCACTGGCCACCGCTTTGACGACTTCGAGTCCCATTTTTCCGGCTGCGCCGTTGACCACCACTGGAATTGGAGCATTCGCCATGTTTGCTATCCCGTTACTGAACGATTGTGTTTTTGACGTTATTCGACGGCACTGATCCTAGCGCATTTGGGCGATCGCCTTAAGAGACTTGCGAGAAAATATAGCGCTATGCGCGTTGGTTAAGTACGGTGATGTGGGTGCTTCGCACCCCACATCACCATTTATTGTGCCTAACGCGATTGCAAACCGCTATAACCTGAAGAACCGACAGATACAGGCAGATACAGATCGAGTTTCTCTCTCCGGAAGACGCAACGCGACACAGTCAGCCGTTAGGCTTGCACTTACATCACCTCTCATAGACGCTCTCATGTGCCCACAGACGCTCGAAAAAAATCTCGAAAAAGGATGATTAAGTCAGAACATCCTTCGAGCGCTATTCTAAGAAATGACTGACAGATGCTTGTCTCGGTTACGTGTCGCATGCCCCTTTGGTCTGTTCCATGAACTCCATAGAGAAAACGATATATCACGATAATTTTATTGACCGCGCCTTTATCGGGCTGTTCTCGCGCAAGATGTCGAAGGCGGTGGGTAAGCGCACAAAGCAGCGTGGATATGATGGCTTTGTCGAGTTATCCAAGCAAATTATGGCGGGGCGAAACGCTCAGCAGCAGCAAGAAACGGTGGCGGTTGTCCTTCAGTCACTCGTCCCTGCCCCAGTTCTTTACCTGATTCGTACGATCTTTTCTCCGACTCGACTGGTGTGCGAACTGAACGCATGGTTCGCGACTGTTTTGTTTGAATGGCTTGTTGGCCCCTGCGAAGTTCGGGAAGCAGAAGTGGTCACAGATTCTGGAGAAACACGGTTTCAGAAAAGCGGTGTTCACATCAAAAAATGTCGCTATCTTGAGAACAGTCGTTGCGTCGGCATGTGCGTCAACATGTGCAAGCTCCCTACTCAGGATTTCTTCACTCAAAAATTTGGCATTCCCCTAACCATGACCCCCAACTTTGAAGACTTTAGCTGTGAGATGGTGTTCGGACAACTTCCACCTCCGGTACAAGAGGAAGAATGCTATCAGCAACCCTGCTTGGTCGATCGATGCTCGATGGCACAGCCTGCCGCCACCCCCTGTCCCAAAGTCCGAGATTATTGAGGAGCCGTCATTCCATGATTCTTTTTGGCCAACCCTGTGTTCGACGCTCATGGGCGATCGCCCCTTTCTTCGCTACCGGATTTTCTATCGCCGGATTGTCCCTGCTTTTCAGTAGCCCTGCCTTCGCGCTAATCCCCTCTGATCTTTTGAATCATTCTGCACATCAGGCCGAGACGATTCGGCAAACGATTCGGCAAACGAATGTTTTCGGATCTAAGGCCAACCCTGACTCTAGAACTGAAGTTGAGTCCGGAGTTGAGCCTGAAGCAGAAGCAGCCATTCCTGATGCGGGATTGGTGGTGATGGCGAGTCCTTACAGCGTTGAAGAAACGGGCGATCGCTTCGAGGCAGTGCTGGCTGAGCGAGGCGTGACCGTGTTTGCCCGCATTGATCACGCCGCTGGTGCCGCTGGGGTCGATCTTGAACTGCGTCCGACAGAAGTCATCATCTTCGGCAATCCCCGTGTGGGCACGCCGCTCATGCAGTGCGCTCAGAGCATGGCCATCGACCTGCCGCAAAAGCTGCTGATTTGGCAGAATGAAGCAGGGGATGTGTATCTGGGCTACAACGACCCGCGCTACCTGGCGGCCCGTCATGGCATTGTCGGATGTGAAGAGGCGATCGCCCGTGTGGAACAAGTTTTGATGGGGCTGACGAATGCGGTGGTAGATGGAGAAGTTGAGGAGTGAACGGGTGATGGGGATTCAGATTATCAAGCCTTTGCATGTGGCGATATTGGTGTCTGATTTAGAGAAGGCCGCATATTTTTACGAAACGGTGCTGGGACTCAAGAAGTGCGATCGCCCGCTGAAATATCCAGGCGTTTGGTTTGAACTCGGCGACTATCAGATTCATCTTCTCCAAGACGACGCGACACCCAACGGCATTCATAACTCAGAAAAGCTGGGCCGCAATCGCCACATTGCGCTCGGAGTTGCGGATATT
>JAYKJC010000727.1:0-6146 GCA_035285885.1 Leptolyngbyaceae cyanobacterium
ATGCGGCGAATAACCATATGAAAAACTTTTCTACTGACCCATCCCAGAAAAATTAACTTTAGCTTCGCAACTAAACATACACCTAGGGTGACGCAGCCTATTGGTCGTATTTCGACACTACGCTTAGGAGTTGAATTGAATGAACCCAGAAACCTCGGATGCCACCTAAGCTACCGGAATACTACTTTACATACTTTACTTGTTACGATTTAGTACGCGCACCGTTGCGTATTTTTTGGAGTATCAGAGAGGGGCTTCCCCACAATCGTGCGAGCCAGCGAGTTGTCGCCTCGAATATTTCTCAAATTTTCAAATATGGAAAAATTTTCCACTGAGCTATCTGGTTTTTGAAACCAACCTTACATGGTGACGCCGGCTTCGTTGGTTGATTTGTTCTCGCATTCCAACAAGAATTCCACCAGCGTCTGGTAGCCCAAGCTCGAATATGGTCGCACTTCATTATGACACTTGCAACACATCTCAATAATCCCCCTCGAATAGCTGCGACCGTAAAGCCAGTTCATCGTCCAATATTCGCCTCTGGACGTACGTCTGAAACTCTCGTTGGTGCCGTTATGCCAAGGTTTGCCGAATTCAACGAGCAAAATGAGTAATCCGAGTACCGCTACCCATTACGTAGGCGCAAGGCTGATAAACTCAGAACCGCAATCACTTCTCAGGACATGATCAACCTCGGTCGTCGACCAACCGCCCCAATTCGACAATAAGCTTTTGGCTCCGGATCGAACCGGCCGTCTCAATGCGCAAGCTCTTCTTACTTAACTCATCAACGTCCGTCAAACGTTTCAGTTTCCGACCATCAGCACGGCTGTCAAACACAAAAGTACACAGTCCTCTGATTCAGCCCTGCTTTCTAAATGGCTGGTTCCCGTTGCTGCGATAGCTTTATGTGCTATCCAGTAGATTTTTGAGACTCCGCTAGGGCTCAGCTCATAGCCGCTCTGCTACTTACTCCATTTTTGGGGGCGCCTGAATTAGCGTTAGCAGGCCATGGCAAACCGCTGATTCGGGGTGATGCAGCCCAAGACCACGTTCGGGCGTTCCTAATTCTAATGCAACATCCAGCGTGTCGCCTGATCCTGCACATCGTTCATCGCATCGAACAGCTCCTGCACCACCCAGTTATAACGGAGGTTAAACTGAAGCACTCGATGTAGGCGTTTTGATGCGGTTGTCCGGGCTGGATGTATTCAATCTGCATTCTGTGATTGTTGGCCCAAGTTTGCACGGCACCTCTGATATTATCCGTACGTTGTCTCACTAAATGATTTTCGGTGCCCCCCCCCCGCGAGTTGATAATTTACTATAGCATCCGAAACAACCGCTCCTCCGGCAGTGAGAAGTTCGCTCCGATACCCAGCGCTTCCCGATTAAAGTTATCAATCATGTTTAACAATCGGAAAGGCCATCGATCCGTCAGCTAATCATGCATAAAACATACGATCTGATTTCATTGATTTCAACGGGAACGCCCGAGGCGCCTTTGTGATGAGCCGCTTTTAAGGCTTGGGCCGTCAGTTGACTTTAATGCCTCATAAATCCGAGATACCCACTTTTGATTCCATGGATAGTCTTTAACGTTGCGCAGGACCGAGATGCACAAACCAAAGCCCCAATCGCCACGTTGCTCGGTCGGGCGAATTGGCCAGTCGGCAATCACATCATTCTCAGGACGGTACTTGGGCTGGTCGCCAGCTTGCTTCACTAGTCTCAAACACTTCGTAGACCGGTTTAGTGAAGACACTTTTCTCTTTAGTGCGCGCTTGGCTATCTTGCAGCGGCGAGATGACCTAACCAGGTTTTTGCAAGTGCATCCTAAACAATCTAGGCGTTCGACCGCTAATCGGCAATTATCCTTCGAAGCCTTAGATTCTCTTCCTCTAGCTCCCTCGTACCCGACATCATTGAGGCGCCCATCGGACCAAACTTGTTGCACCAGCGATAAAAATGCACTGCGTGCACCTGATTCCCGTCACAGGTCGGGCAACTTAAACCCTGCTTTGGCCTGCTTCAGGGAATCCATGACCTAGCTCACAGAAACGCGTGATTTCTTCAATATGGACCTCCTCAATTACCGGGTGTCATTTGCACCTTGTTTCAATTTCTGACAAATCTACACTACCAGATCTTTACTGCGTGACCTGATTCACATTAAACCTGTTTTCAAAATCAAGACCACAACTTTGACAATCTATCGCTCGCCAGATCATTTTCAACGCAACGACCACCCGGGATATAGTGAATGTTATCAACGCTTTTTAGATGCCCGAGACAACGCCAGAAGTCTACCAAAATAACACGTCGATTTTTATTCACTATTTCGCTTGCACTGAGCTTTAAATACGGCGCGTCGGTGGTGGTTACGAGAACAATATCAGCACCGGCCAAGGCCTGATCGAGGCTAGTTGTTAACAGAGCATGGGGCCCAATTATCGATCGCGCTTCGTCAACCGCCAAACAATCATGCGCCTGCACTCGATATCCAGCAGCGACAAAGCGTTTGGCTAGGGCAACTCCAGAAGAAGCATCAACGATATGAGAAAGCGGCTTATAAGATAACCCCAGTATGGCGACCGTACCTTCGCTCGGTATTAGCCGATGAAGTCGAGCCATCAAACGATTTGAGATCCGCGAATTGTATTCATCATTCGCCTTTAGTAAATCTGAATCTACCCCTAAATACTGACCCAAAAAAGCTAGAGCGGCATTATCTCGTGGGAAGCACGGGCCAGCAAAACCTAAGCCGCCAGTTAGGTATTTCCTACCGATGCGTTTGTCCATACCAAGCGCATCGGACACCACATCTACATCACCGTCCGGAATATGCTCGCAAAACTCAGCCAGCATATTGGCGAATGAAATTTTCAAGGTGACAAAGCTGTTTACTGCGATTTTTGCCAACTCTGCATTTTCTAGGGTCATCCTTTTTACTGGGGCGCAATTTTGTGAAACTCGCTGGTGAACCGATTCAAGCCAATCACCTGATCGTTTATCGAATTGACCTAGTAAATAAAAATCAGGATTTAAAAAGTCTCTGATTACTGAACCAAGCGCTATGAACTCCGGGTTATAACACAGCCCGAAGTCATGGCCGCAACGAAGTCCTGATTCTTGCTCGAGGATGGGCAACAAAACGTTGCGAACCGATCCCGGCAAAACGGTACTAGTCATCACGATTACATGGTAAGAGCGCTTCTCCTTAAGTGCCCTGCCTAGCTCAGCGAACGCGTCTATGGCGTACCGCAAAGAAAATGCGCCCTTTTGGTCGCTGGGGGTAGGAACAATCACGAAACTAATATCAGTCTCAAGTACAGCCTTTTGAGTATCGACGGTGGCATGCAATCGCGCTGTATTTGCATAAATCAGCTCTTCTAACCCTGTTTCTTGAACAGGCGCTTTACCCTCGTTGAAGGCGCGAACGACGGCCGGGTTAACATCTACGCCAATTACATCAAAGCCACAGCTCGCAAAGGCTGCAGCCATGCTACCGCCAAGCTTTCCCAAGCCGATAACGGATATTCTATTAATTGATTCCATAAATTAGTAGTCCTGCTTAGCACACATGAGTTAGACCGTTGAAGTGGGCACCACTTTAAACTATGCCGTCCAAGGCTTTTCTCTGAAAAAATACCACATTGCCTCAGCTTCCGGTTTCACTCATATCAACAAAAGATATAATTTTTCCAAAAGACGGAAAGATGCTTTTCATCTGAACTGGATTGCATTATGCCGTTCATCAAACCTAAAAGTTTATCTAAAGAGTACGTACAAATGGCAGCACGCCAACCCCTTGCCACGGATCAGCCTAACTCCGTCTCAATTAATCTACTTGCCAAGGAATATTAGGCTTGGATCATCAGCATTAATTCATAATAAGGGTGGGGCATTTGGCGAATACTATAAATTGCAACTTTCACATTGAACCTAAGATGCGAGACGCAGACAGACCAAACTAAGTCAAAGTGAAAACCGTCTACGTCACGGAAAGTCTACGATATTTACGCGTATTTTTTACTCTTGAACAAATGATTCCCGTCTGAATAACTAGCCAAATGAACAAACTCCGACAAGGTTTCAGTAACATTTCTTAGTGAGCATTCTCCAACATAAACTTGTCGCTCCTCACACTCAAGGTAGATCAAGTCTACAAAGTTTAGCAGCCTCTGGGAACCTTTTAGTACAAGCTCCTCGGCCCCCTGAACATCCATCCAAAGGAGGCTGATTTTGAAATTGCCTCCCAAAGTTTCGTACCATGAATCAAGAGTAATAGTTTCAACTTCAATTTGGCCAGAAAAACTGATGGTAGGTGTTAAGAAATCACTCGTTGGCTTTAGCAAAGAACCGGAAAGATCCCACCCCGAGTCATACCATGTCATGTCGGGATCATATCCATCGGTCTGATAAAAAATACTGCGGCCGAGATTATCAGATACAGCAAATTCGTACAGAGTAAATCTTCCCGCATCGATATTACCCAGGGAAATCCTGCGTTTACAGTTTCTTATTGCACGGGGATCTGGCTCAAATGCATAGATCGTTGCAGATGGAAAAAGGCGCTGGAATACATAGCTTGATCCGCCGTCGTTAGCTCCAACGTCCAATATTATCGGCGCATCATCTTTGATTAAATCTTGCCAAATCGGTACCGGAAACAAGCTATTTCTTGCGATCGTCATTTTTAAAGTTCCATTGATCGAAAATAATGGGGTAACTCAAAGGATTATGATCAAAGCTTACTATATTTCCACCCGTGACTTTGGAAGATACTGATGGCTTTGGCTTTACTTCTGTAGGTCAGGCCATTCGATTAAACAAGTTACATTGGCGCTTGACATTCCCAAGCGTTTTATTCGAAAGTAGATGTTTCTTGATGCAAGTGGCTAATCTGTGCGGTCACATTAACCCAATCGCTGCATACGCCGCGCTCATCAAGAAAGTGTAAGGGCCGACCGCACTTTGTACCTAACGCCACCACAGGATCCATTTCCTTCCCGAACGGTTTGATGCGTATTCTGGTGACAGAAACAGCTTTTTCGATGCACCTTTGTTCCGGGATTTTGCCGACCTAAGAGGCGCGAACCGAGAGCTTTAGCGAGTGAGCTTAATTCGTATTCGGCGCCTGCCGGAAAAACAAAAACTCGCCGAAAAACTAATATAAATAGTTAACCTCTATCATGGTAAAGCACCCGGGACTTCAGGAGAGGACGCCCTGGTTGAGCCCAATAAGGGTAGAGCACCATCTTAGACCAAGAGTCAGGGTGAGCAATGCGTACGCGTCAGAAATCGGGTAAAAAAGCAAGCCTGTCGCACTGAATATATGGCCCATATTTTAACGTGTATGCCGTCTAAGGTCTGGCCTCGGGCGGCATGACCCCACATCAGCGGCTGGCCATAGCCGCATAGCGCCACTTCAGCCGGCCGTTAAATACGGGGAGTACTCACCTGGGTGTAACTCCCGGAAAAATCAAGTCAACTTACCTAGAAAGGCATTCCCCGATACCTAAATTCAGGTGCATAGCCGCATCAAGTACTGTGCGTCTCATTTTTTATGTAATGGCTCCGCGCCATCTGTTTGGACCTTGCCCCTATATGCCTAAGCCTGATCCGAAAACCGGAGCACGAGAAACGACTGTTTCAGAGTCTAGAAATGTAACTAGTTCAGCTTGGCCTAAAAGTGCGGCGAAAGCAGAAAAAGTCGATATGCCTGAGTTCAGAACCATTCGAGATTTTTTTATAGTTAGGAAATCCAAGATCGCTATCCCCGAGTTGAGAAACGAGGGCTGGAAATCGAAAGCTCTGCTCATATGTAGAGTACAAGTCTTCACTAGTCGGTCAATATCTTTTGCAATTTTGAGCGCATCGCCCGGATTGGAGCTACAAACAAATACATTCTCCAAACCACTCTGGTTGATGTAAAAGTAGGCGAATTTCGCTATCGTCTCTGCAGTAGTAACACAAGCTGTGCCCGCGCCATCGATCACCCAAGCCCCCGTCCGGCAATGAACGGAAAGGTCAGGGGAGAGGTTTTCGTAACCAAGGTATCTTGACAAGGCACTTAGTTCCTTAGTTATCTGAAAGTTTTTTTCGAACAAAGCCCTAAACTCTCCAGTCAGAGTTACTGGATC
>JAYKJC010000728.1:0-8485 GCA_035285885.1 Leptolyngbyaceae cyanobacterium
AGGGGAGATCTCACCGTATCAGACCGACCTTGACTGTAGGAAAATCGAGGATTCACAGCTTGGCTCCCGACTCGTTAGCTCAACTGTATTCGATCTCTCGATAGACAACAATACTCGTGAGTCGAAACGTTGCGAGTCGAAATCTTGGCCCAACAGTCCAGTACGGGTAGGATGCGTTAGGCGTTAGCCGCAACGCATCATCACTCTCGCGTCAAGCTACGCTCGCGTCAAGCTCCCATTCAAAAGAGCCTCTGGCTCCACATTTGAATGGGAGCCAGAGGCTCTAGCGGGCATTCCCACAGTCATCGCTTACAAGCGATCAGTTTGGTTAATCTGTGAATCGTCAGCCTTCTTTAAGCCCTCTTCAGCCTCGCGAACGTCTGACCGCTTGATGGCGTTTTTCCCAGACAGGAGAAAGTCAGGAATATTGAGGGCAATCAGATCCTCTCCTGCTTCAGGAATCTCTCCGGCCAGTCGCAGTCCGTTTTGAACCAGAGCCAGGGCATTTTGCAATAACTCACCACTGTTTACAGCGACCCAGCCGTCTGCCGTGGGTTGGCGCAACTCAAAGTGCAGGTGAGGGCCAGTCGAGTTTCCGGTGCTACCGACTCGACCGATGACTTCGCCCTGCTGAATGGTTTCACCCGGACGAACAAAGATTTCAGACAGGTGACCGTATAGCGTCTCCGTGCTGTTGTCTTCATGACGAATGACGACCGTCAACCCATACCCGCCGAGAAAGTCAGCAACAGTGATTCGTCCTGAGAAGGTGGCGACGACGGGCGTTCCCATGGGAGCGGCAATGTCCGTCCCGGTGTGAAACCGTGTATTCCCAAAGATGGGGTGCGATCGCCATCCAAAGGGTGATGAGATCAGCGCTGGAATCGACAATGGAAACATCATCTGGCTGTTCTCATTGCCTGCAAAGGCTTGAGGTCGCTGGGTGCGGTTGTAGTAGTCGCTGATGTTGAAGCTGCGCACCAGTCGAATCCCATCGGCACCGACACTGATCGGGCCAACCCGAATGGCGTTGACTTCGGGGTAGCTGCCGTAGCTGCCCTCATAGGAACCTGTAGCCGTGGGACCACAGATGGAATTAGAAACGACTTCTCCCCGCTCTAATACGGTACGACAGCCTGTAGACCGTTCTGAAAGGATCACGGAGGGCAACTCTGTTGCGCCGATGTCGTAGTCTGTGGGGTCGATGTAGGTGCTGCCATTGCTGCCTGCGGCTTGACCCGTGACCGAAAATTCAGGAGAAAGGGTCGATAAATCGACAGGGGCAACTGGGAGCGCGGTTTCTGGGCCGAAGGTTTCCGGTTCGCTCACCTTTGCGTCGGGATCAGCCAAAGCCAAATTAAATGCTTGAGCGCCAACAGGGAGGGCAAGATCTTCAGAGGATTTTGGCGTATTTTTATCCTGTTCGTCAGACAGCGCGTCAGTGGCGATCGCCACAGGAACAAGAATCGAATTAACAGCACTCAATCCAATGAATCCACTGGCGATTAGTGCTGCACGATATGCGATTAACGCCTGCTTGGCTCGTTGTCTCATTCGTTCCTCTCAACCGTTACTTTCATTCAATGGCGGACGATTTATGGCGGACTCAATAATGGCGCGCTCGATGGGGCTAGGGGGCAAGTTTGCGAATGACGGCTAGGAACAGGGCTGTTTTTCTCTGCACACAGTCGCTCTGTGTCACAAATCTTGCGCATATCTAACTAGGCACAATGTACCCCATCCGAAGTCCAGATCCATCATGCCGTTGGACGATGCCAACGGGAACCGATGTTTATCAAGAAACAGTGTAGTATTTCAGCTATCTGTAGACACCATCCTTACATTGCGAGATGGGATGGCCTCTATCCGGATGTGAATGACCTGCTTCTATCATTACACTTTATTGCAATTGCATCGTTACTGTTGACCGTATCCGGTTGAGATTGTTCCAGGTGCAAAAGAGAGTGTGCACGGGGCTGACTGATGGGGGTCGGAGACGCGAACGAGCAGATGCCCCTCGGGTGAAACGCCAATAATCTGTCCTTTCGCCTGCTCATGGACGGACGGGCGATCGCCCATCGTCTCTATGCTCTCAGGCTTTATCCTCTCAGGTTTTACCGTCTCAGGAATCGGAATCCACTGATGGACGCTATTCAAGAACTGAGTGTAGGTGTGGGCGATCGCCTCTTTGCCATGCCTTTTCCAGTGCATGATCCCCGCTTCAATGCCGAGTAGAACCAAGGCGGCAACATCACTAAGCTGGCGGCAATGGTGAGCTGATTCTGCCGTGAGCAGCGAATGGAGCGACACCCCGGTGCTGGGTACTGGGTTCATCCAGTTGATGCCCACTCCGACAATGCAGCGAGAAAGGCGATCGCCCTGAAGCCGCGATTCGATCAGGATGCCGCCCAGTTTTTTCCCATCAACGACCAGATCGTTCGGCCACTTAAGCTGAATCGGAACCCCCGCAGCACTGAGCATGAATGCGATGCCGCATGCAGTGGATAGGGTAATCATCGGCGTGTCCTGGGCGGTGAGGGTGAGACGGCTGGGGATCGCCGCAGACAGGTATAGCCCTCCCGGCGGAGAAAGCCATTGCCGCGCCCGTTGTCCCCGACCGTGGGTTTGCTCGTGGGCGATGAGAACGGGAGCAGCAGTCGGCTGAACCAACTTATCCGGTGACGGATCAGGCGAATCATCCAGCCATTGCCAGAGCGCGGCGTTTGTTGATGGGGTTTGGTGAATGCAATGAATGTTCCATGACCATTCTGGAGGTGCCAGTCTCAAAGATGATGACGCTTTGGATGATCCGGTTGGCTGATTAGATGAGGTGAGGTGGGCGATCGCCCACCTCACCTCGTCCGCTGTAATCGGTGATGTCACTGGGATAAAGGATGATTCGAGAGACATGGACGTCCTTTTGGATAATGCCGAGCTTAGCAGTTTGTAACGACCCATGTAACGGAGCGCAAAACACGGATCCCTCGGTGATAAGCTTACAAATGGACTTTAGACAGCTTAGATAAGAAGGACTTTTAGAAATGGTTGGAACGTCCCAAACGCCCCTGCTTTTAAGGGCTGCCCGTGGTGAAGTTTTGGATCGGCCTCCAGTATGGATGATGCGGCAGGCTGGACGTTATATGAAAGCCTACCGGGATCTACGGGAAAAGTATCCATCGTTTCGAGAGCGGTCAGAAATTCCAGAGGTCGCCATTGAGGTTTCTCTCCAGCCGTGGCGTGCGTTTCGTCCTGATGGCGTAATTTTGTTCTCTGATATCGTCACACCGCTGCCGGGAATGGGCATTGGGATGGACATTGCAGAAGGGAAAGGCCCCATTATCGATGATCCCATTCGAACTCAGGCTCAGGTTGATGCGCTTTATGAATTAAACCCTGCTGAAGCGCTGCCATTCATCAAACCCATCTTGCAGGCATTGCGGGACGAGGTGAAGAATGAGTCAACCGTGCTAGGCTTCGTCGGTGCCCCCTGGACGCTGGCAGCTTATGCGGTTGAAGGCAAAGGGTCGAAGACCTATTCGGTGATCAAGAATATGGCCTTTACAGAACCCGCCATTCTCCATCAGTTGCTGAGCAAGCTGGCAGATTCGATCGCCATCTATGTGCGTCATCAAATTGATTGTGGGGCTCAAGTGGTGCAAATGTTTGACTCTTGGGCAGGGCAACTTTCTCCTCAAGACTATGAAACGTTTGCGTTGCCCTACCAGAAGCAGGTCTTTGAGCAAGTGCGGAAGACCCATCCCGACACGCCGCTGATTTTGTTGGTATCGGGCAGTGCCGGATTGCTGGAGCGCATGGTGTTGGCTCAGCCGGATATTGTCAGTGTGGACTGGACGGTGGATATGGCCGATGCTCGTCGTCGGCTGGGGCCAGACATGAAGGTGCAGGGGAATCTTGATCCCGGTGTGCTGTATGGCTCCCACGACTTTATTCGCGATCGCATCCTCGACACCATTCGCAAAGCCGGACGCCAGGGTCACATTCTGAATTTGGGCCACGGGGTTCTCAAAGACACGCCTGAAGACAACGTTCGGTTCTTCTTTGAGACAGCCAAGCATGCCGATGAATTACTGGCTGTTGCAGCTTAAGTGAGCTGTTTGAGAATCACCATCAGAAACCATGGATCGTCAGCGAATTTTTATCACTGGAGCCAGCGGCTGCATTGGGCAATACATTGTTGAGCAATTGGTTCAGCAGACTCCGCACGAGCTGTTTTTGCTGGTGCGGAATCCTGATAAGCTCCAGGTTGATTGCTCTGTTCGTCAGGGCATCCATGTGCTTCAGGGCGATTTGCAGCACATTGACGACTTTGCAGAGGTGCTGGCGACCATTGACACAGCCATTCTGACGGCAGCGGCCTGGGGCGATCCCGCCATTACCTTCGATATCAACGTTACTAAAACCCTGGCATTGATGGACCTGCTCGATGGTGAACGCTGCCGGCAGGTCATCTATTTTTCTACGGCGAGTTTGCTGGGCCACGATAATCAGCCGCTCGAAGAAGCGGGGATCATTGGTACGGACTACATTCGCACGAAATATATCTGCCATCAGCGGTTGTCGGAGTTGGCGATCGCCCCCAAAATCACCACCGTCTACCCCACGCTCGTCTTCGGAGGAGATGGCACAAAGCCCTATTCTCATCTCTCGGGAGGATTGGCCGATGTGATGAAGTGGGTGTGGCTGATTCGGTTCTTCAAAGTCGATGGCAGCTTTCACTTTGTTCATGCCCAAGACATCGCCCAGGTCATCGCCCACCTGGTTGAGCACCCGCCTGAACCCGGTCAATCACGCGATCTCGTTCTCGGTAATCCTGCACTCACGGCCAATGAGGCCATTCGAGAACTGTGTGCGTATTTTCAGAAACGCATCTACTTTCAAGTGCCGCTTGTTCCCCTGGCCGATATCATCATCAAGCTCTTTCGCATTCAAATGGCCGAGTGGGATCGATTCTGCATGGAGTATCGACACTTTAGCTATAAAGAACCGCTGAGCCCTGCGACGTTTAACCAACCCGTCTACTGTGAGTCCATCGGAGATTTGATGAATGTGCATGGCTTACCTTCTCACCCCATGAAGAAGCACGGATAAAACCTGCGTAAAAACCTGATTACATTCATCCAACCGCTTCGCAGAGAAGCCTTCACGTATATTATGTCTTCGAAAGTTCCCCTTAATAACCGAAGAAAAAGTAACGATTCTCGCAAATGCTTAAAAGGTTTGTTTAGATGGTCGTATCGATACTGCATCGTGAATAGTGTTGGTGATAACGTTATTTGCTCCTCTGATAGCAGTACATCGACTATCTAGATTGGATCTGTTTAAGTTGGATCAATGACATACGAGCACGCCTACAGCAGAAGACTCAAGCCAGCTTGGGTTGAGTAAGCTGTTTGAAGTGTTTGTTGTTGGGCGGTTGTCCATGAGTTGTAAGGGTGAGGTTGAGTATCTGAAATGTAGCGAAAGATTCACTCGCTTGATCCCCTTATCCTTACAAAAATTAAAGTATGTACCCCTTGCCCAGGTGATGTCTTTGGGCTCGTCCAACACCACGCTCTGACGTTGTCTTTAGTCCAGATCTTTAGTCCAGTATTGACTACACGAGTTCTAGTAATCGAACAAGGAAAATAACCATGCAGACTGCTCCTAATCTTCAACGTGACACAGTGCAAGTCGAGGACGATAGAACAGGTTTAAGTGTCGGGACGATTAAGCGCGCATTTTTGGATAATCTCTATTACATTCAAGGCAAATTTCCAAAGCTAGCGACCAAGAATGATTACTACATGGCATTAGCGTTTACGGTGCGCGATCGCCTCCTTCAGCGTTGGATCAATACCACCTCAACCTACACAGAAAGTGCGTCGCGGACGATTTCCTATCTTTCTGCCGAGTTCTTGATGGGACCGCACCTGGGCAACAACTTGATCAACCTTGGCATTCAAGACCAGGTCAAGCAGGCGATTGAAGAATTAGGGCTGGACTTGGAAGATTTGTTGGAGCAAGAAGAAGAACCAGGTCTGGGCAATGGTGGACTGGGTCGCTTAGCCGCCTGCTACCTCGATTCGATGGCCACTCTTGAATTGCCGAGCATGGGCTACGGCATTCGTTATGAGTTTGGTATTTTCGACCAGGACATCGTTGACGGTTGGCAGGTTGAGGTAACAGACAAGTGGTTGCGCTTCGGGAACCCCTGGGAGATTATTCGTCCAGAGTGGGCGGTTGAAGTCAAACTGGGCGGAACGACCGAGCCCTATGAAGATGAAAACGGCAACTACCGAGTCCGCTGGAATCCTTATCAGGTGGTGAGGGGCGTGCCCTACGATACGCCGATTTTGGGCTACCGAACCAATACATGTAACACTCTCCGCCTCTGGGCCGCCGAAGCCCCTGAGTCCTTTGATTTTGACGCCTTCAACTCTGGCGATTATCTGGGTGCGGTCAAGCGGAAAATGGTGTCTGAGAACCTGTCTAAAGTTCTCTATCCAAACGACAATATTTCTCAAGGTAAGCGTCTGCGCCTTGCCCAACAAGCCTTCTTCGTCTCCTGTTCCTTGCAAGACATGTTCCGCATTCTGATTGATCAGGGGCTACAGGTCACTCAGTTTGCTGAGAAGTTCACACTCCAGCTCAATGACACCCACCCAGCGATTACTGTCGCTGAGTTGATGCGCCTCTTGATCGATGAGTACGATGTGGATTGGGATGCGGCGTGGGGCATTACCCAGCGCAGTGTGGCCTATACCAACCACACCCTTCTGCCAGAAGCACTGGAGCGTTGGCCTCTGCCTCTTTTCGAGAATCTCTTGCCTCGTCACCTGGAAATTATTTATGAACTGAACTATCGGTTCATCGAAGAAATTAAAGAGAAGTTTCCGGAGGATGAAGATCGGATTCAGCGCATGTCTCTCATCGACGAATCCGGTGAGCGCTATGTGCGTATGGCCAACCTGGCGTGTGTGGGAAGTTATGCCATTAACGGGGTGGCTGCATTACACACTGAACTGTTGAAGTCGGGTGTGTTAAAAGACTTCTACGAGATGTATCCAGAAAAGTTCAGTAACAAAACCAATGGCGTTACGCCTCGTCGCTTTATGGTGCTGAGCAATCCTCGCTTGAGCAACCTCATCACTGAAAAGATCGGAGACAACTGGATCAAGCACCTGGATGATTTGAAGAAGGTGGAAGACTACGCCGATGATTCAGGGTTCCGAGGCCAGTGGTGGCAGATTAAGCATGACATCAAGCGTGACCTGTCGAACTACATTGGAAAGAACTATGGCGTCAAGATTGATCCCAGTTCCTTGTTCGACATTCAAGCCAAGCGCATCCATGAATACAAGCGCCAGCACTTGAATGCGCTGCATATCGTTACTCTGTACAATCGCCTGAAAGCGAACCCCAGTTTGGATATTACTCCCCGCACCTTCTTGTTTGGGGGTAAGGCCGCACCGGGTTACTTCATGGCGAAGCTGATGATTAAGCTGATCACGTCCATTGCTGATGTGGTCAATAACGACCCGATTGTGGGCGATCGCCTCAAAGTGCTTTTCCTGAAAGACTACAACGTCAAGTTTGCCCAGCGCATTTATCCGGCGGCTGACCTGTCTGAGCAAATCTCAATGGCTGGGAAGGAAGCGTCTGGAACGGGCAACATGAAGTTTGCAATGAACGGCGCACTCACCATCGGCACCTTAGATGGTGCAAACGTCGAGATTCGTGAAGAGGTCGGAGAAGAGAACTTCTTCCTGTTTGGATTAACCGCACCCGAGGTGCAAGAGCTTAAGGCGAAAGGCTATCGACCTCGTGACTACTACGCAGCCAACCCAGAGCTGAAAGAAGTCATCGACAGCATTGCAGGGGGCGCATTCTCCAATGGCGACAAGCAGCTCTTTAAGCCTCTCATCGATTCGTTGATGAATCAGGATATGTATTTGCTGTTTGCCGACTATGCGTCTTACGTCGAAGCTCAAGAGCAGGTGTCTCAAGCCTACCGGAACTACGAGCACTGGGTGCGCATGTCGATTGTGAACTCAGCACGCATGGGCAAGTTCTCGTCTGACCGTTCGATTCGGGACTACAAGAATGAGATTTGGAAGATTGATCCGGTAAGCATTGAGATCAATGACCAGTGCCCAACAGGTGAAGCGTGCTTGATTTAATGGCGTGCTTGATTTGATACAGTAGGGCGATCGCCCACCCAAATATAAGCAAAAGAAGGAAACAAGCATCGCTTGTTTCCTTCTTTTTTAATCTGATTTAATCTGATTTTTTAATAGCGGTTTGCAACCGCGTTAAGCACAAAAACAGATGTGTGGGGCGCTCTGCGCCCCACACATCTGTACTTAACAAACGCGCATAGCGCCGTAATCTGAGGACTGGGCTAAAAATCAAAATAGATATAGGGCAAGCTATCGGCTGGAGCCAACAGCCACGACAGATAGAGAAAGATGGGAACTAAGCCAAT